>JAAZAI010000228.1 GCA_012514445.1 Lentisphaerota bacterium | reverse complement strand
GAGGCTGTCCGGGCCTGCCCATAGACCGCCTTCGTATTGGCCTTCGGGGCAGATCCCGGGCGCGACCTCGCGCAGGGGGCGCGTCAGAAACGTGCGGGTGTCGTTTTCCGCCATCCAGATTTTGCCATGAAGGCGAACGGAGTCCACTGCGGCCATCGGAGGCCAATCGCGCCCCGGCTTGCGGCTGTGGTACGCGTTGGGGCTGGCCAGGTAGTCGAGATCGGGACATTCGAGAAGTTTCGAAAGCGCAGTGTGCGCCATGCGGGCGTCTGTCACGTAGACGTGGTAGCCATAAAAAGCCCCGGTTAGGAGGCGTCCGCCGCTAGCCGCTTTCACGATGCGGCAGAGCACGGCAATGCTGTCCACCATGAGCTCGCTGTGAAAGCGGCAGGCATCAAGCGCAGCGGCGTCCTGCCGCAGGTCGCGCCAGCGTCTTTCGGCGGATTGTTCGAGCATGGCGAGCGCCTCGGCCGAGTCCTTGATTTTCGAATCGCGCCATGCCTCGGCGCGCGCGGCGGCGGTTGGGTACCGTCTATTCAAAAATGCGTTGAACTTGACGAGTCGCTCCGGATTGGCGTCGAAAAAGGGCTCGTTGTAGAAGTGGGGGAACCACTCCTCCGTCCTGCCGGCGGCGACGTGAATGCCGACGAAACGGGGGGCGTATTCGCTCGCGGCGATCCACTCGACGATTTTGCGCAGGACGTCTCCAACGGAGGCGAGCCATACGCTGGAGGAGAACGACTGTCGCCGGGTGGTTCCGTCTCTGAGCTGACAGCAGCCTTCCGGGTGTTTCTCCTCCCACCATTCCGGAACGTCGAGGCAGATGCGCTTGATCACGCGCGCGTCCGGATCGGCGGCCAGGATTTTGCCCATGTCCTCGTGGATGTCGGTGAAGTCCAGCTCGTCTTCGCCCGTCCAAATTCCGCGACGGAACGGCCCGATTCCGGAGAGCATGTTGATGCCGCGGTGCGCGATGTATGCGGGGAAGCTATAGAGGTGGAGTCCGCACTGCGCCACTTCGGCGTAGTATTTGCTTCGAGGCAGGTAGGACGTGTATGCGATCGGCGGGATCGTCTCGCCGTTGATTTCAATGGCCGGCGCTTCAGGACGCATCCTGCATTCGGGGAAGGAATTGCGCTGTGAGGGGGACGAAGTTTTCTGTGCTTTTTTCATTTCAAGGAAGGGTCACAATCACTCCCGCCAATGTCAATGGGAAAGCGAGGTCTGAAACGGATACGCCGGCAAGCCCGCTGAGTTGACGAGGTTCGGCACCGGCCCTGTCGGGCCGAAGACGCCGGCCGTGTACCCCGGCGTCTGACGCCAGGCGTAGCGCACGGCGACGGGCTCCGCGATGGCGGGCGCGCCGCTGACGACCACCGCGTCGCCTTCGATCATCGCGCTCGCCGATGCGAACTTGCCGTCTTTGCCGGCGACTTCGAACCAGGCCAGCGGCTGGCCGTCCGACGCGGCGAGTCCGCCGTCGGCGTGGTGGAACTGGAGGCGCAGGGCGCTCCCCTCCCGCGCCGCCGACTTGAAGACGGGGCCCGACCACGCGACGTCCTTGCGACCGTACGTGTTGGCGAGCGCCGAGCGCGCCAGCCGCCGTCCGAACTCGCGCTTGTTGGGCGGGTGGATGTTGAAGGTCGGCTCGCCGATGTCGATTGACGGCACCACCCAGCTCACGCCCATCGCCTTCGCGGCGCGCATCTGCTGCTCCCAGAAATCGGGAAGGACGAAGAAGTCCGCCTTGTAGCCGCACGGGGCGATCTGCACGGAATGGAAGGGGATCGCACCTTGTCCCCAGAGACGCCGCCACGTCGCGACCATCAGCTCCAGCTTCTCGGCGTAGTCGGCGTCGCCCACGTTCGCCTCCCCCTGGTACCACGCGAAGCCGCGCACGGAGTAGGGAATGACGGGAGCCAGACTGCTGGAGAAGAGGTTGCCGAGCTGGCGCTGGTTCCGCGCGATGAGCGCGGGGACGGGCTTGCGCAGGGGAACTTGGCCGGAATCCTCCATCCCGACGGCCACGGACATCTCCCACATCTGGCGCTTCTTCGTCCACGCCTCGTTCTCGCGCCGCAGTTCCAACTGGGCGGCCTTGAAGGCTTCCGACGCCTGGACTTCGATCATCTTCCGACCCCAGTCGGACTTTTCGATTTCATCCATCGGAATCCATTGTTCGATCGCGGAGCCGATCTGCGCGCAGACGACGAGGCCGACCGGCACGTCCAGCTCCCGGAGCAGTTCGCGGCCGAAGTAGAACGGCACGGCGCTGAAGTCGGGCAGCGTCGCCGGGCTGCACGGCGCCCAGCGATGGCCCGTCTGCTTGCAGTAGAGCCGCAGCGTCGGGAAATCCGCCGCTGCGATGTCCTCCTTCACGCCGGGATGGATGTCATAGAACTTGATCGGATGCGACATGTTGGACTGCCCCGAGCAGAGCCACACTTCGCCGACGAGCACGTCCTTGAGTTGAACGGTGTTTTTCCCGGCGACCGTCATCGTATGCGGACCGCCGGCCGGCATGGCGGGCAGATCCACGCGCCAGGCGCCATTCGTGCCGGCCACGGCTTCCGCGGATGCGTCGGCGATCGCGACGCGCACCGTCTCGCCGGGAGCCGCGGAGCCCCACACCGCGACAGGCGTCTCGCGCTGCAGCACCATGCCCGAGGCGAATACGTCGGGCAGCGTCACCTCCGCATGCGCCGTCAGCGCCAGCGCCGGCAGCAGCGCCAGCCATGTCAGATGCTTTTTCATGTGCTTCTCTTTTCGAGTTTGGAGGG
>JAAZAI010000227.1 GCA_012514445.1 Lentisphaerota bacterium | reverse complement strand
CCGCATGGGCAAGAAGAAGCTCATCGCCGAAACGGGCGCAGGCCAGCACGGCGTCGCCACCGCCACCATCGCCGCCCGCTTCGGCATGGAATGCAAGGTCTTCATGGGCAAGGAGGACGTCGAGCGCCAGGCGCCCAACGTCCTGCGCATGAAGCTGCTCGGAGCCGAGGTCGTGCCCGTCACCTCCGGCACGGCCACGCTCAAGGACGCCATGAACGAGGCGCTGCGCTACTGGGTCGGCGAAAGCGACGACACGTTCTACGTCATCGGCACCGTCTCCGGGCCGCATCCATACCCGATGATGGTGCGCAACTTCCAGCGCGTGATCGGCGACGAGGCGCGCAAGCAGATCGTCGCCTGCGCGGGCCGCATGCCCGACCTCCTCGTCGCCTGCGTCGGCGGCGGCAGCAACGCGATGGGGCTGTTCTATCCCTTCCTCGACGACCCCTGCGCGATGCTCGGCATCGAGGCCGCCGGCGATGGCCTCGACACGCCGCGCCACGCGGCCTCGATCTCTGGAGGCTCGCCCGGAAGCCTGCACGGGGCGATGACGTACCTCCTGCAAAGCGACGAAGGGCAGATTCACGAGGCGTGGTCTATCTCCGCCGGCCTCGACTACCCGGGCGTGGGGCCCGAGCACGCGCTGCTCCACGACCTCGGCCGCGTGCGCTACGCCGGCGTGACCGACGCCGAGGCGGTCGAGGCCTTCCAGTTGCTCTGCAAGTACGAAGGCATCATCCCCGCGCTGGAAAGCTCGCACGCCCTCGCCGGCGCCATCCGCGAAGCCGCCCGCCGCCCCAAGGACGACGTCATCCTCGTCTGCCTCTCCGGCCGCGGCGACAAGGATCTCGACCACGTCGTGAGGTATTTGAAATTGGAAACTTGAAATTGGAAACTTGAAATTGGAAATTGGAAATTTGAAATTTGGAACTGGAAACTCGAAACTTGAAACTTGAGACTCGCAATCCGTAATCCGTAATTTGTAATTCGTAATTCGTAATTCGTAATTTGAAAGCCCCCTCCCCCATGAACCGCATCGACACCACCTTCTCCACGCTCGCGGCCCAAGGCCGCAAGGCCCTCGTCGGGTTTCTCACGGCCGGCGACCCCGACCACGACACAAGCCTCGCGATCCTCCGCCAGGCCTGCGCGGCGGGACTCGACGTCGTCGAGCTCGGCGTGCCCTTCTCCGATCCCACGGCCGACGGCCCCGTGATCCAGCGCGCCTCGCAGCGCGCGCTCAAGACCGGCGCCTCGCTCAGCCGCACGATCGCGCTCGCCGCCGAACTGCGCCGCGCCGCGGACACGCCCATCGTGCTCTTCAGCTACTACAACCCGATCTTCAAGTACGGTCTGGCGCGCACGGCGAAGGAAGCGGCAGCGGCCGGCGTCGACGGCATGCTCGTGGTCGACCTGCCGCCGGAAGAAGCCGGACCGCTCGCGGCCGCGCTTGGACCTTTCGGCATCCACCTCATCCGCCTCGCCGCGCCGACAACCACCCCGGAGCGGCTGCGCAAGCTCGCGACTGGCGCTGGCGGCTTCCTCTACCTCATCACGCGGCTCGGCGTGACCGGCACCGGCGGGCTCGACTTCGAGGCGGTGAAGCGCCATGCGGCGGAAGTGCGGGCGGCCGTGCCCCTGCCCGTCTGCCTGGGCTTCGGCATCAGCTCGGGGGAGGACGCCGCAACCCTCGCGCCGCTCGCCGACGGCATCGTCGTGGGCAGCGCGCTCGTCTCGCTCGTGGAACGGCACGCCGCCACGCCAGGCGAATTGCCGGCCATCGTCGCCGCGAAAGTCCGCGAGCTCCGCGCCGGCGCCGACCGGACCTCTTTGCGCCGCACGCCGTGACACCGAGCCTCCGGCGACGGTCCGGGACATCCGGATCTAGAGGAAGTCCCCGAAGGTGAGCAGCAGCGGATAGTCCATGACGGGGAGATGAAGCAGCCTGTAGCATCCATTCCCCTCGTCCTGGACCATCGCGTCGGGGATCTCGTAGATCGCGCCGTCGAGCAGGTTGACAAGGCGCGGCTGGCCCTTCACGCCCGCGACCTGCCAGGTGACGGTCCCCTCGTAAGTCGTCGTCAGAAGCGGCGTCGGCTTCCAGTACACGAACGCGGAAGAACCATTCGGCTTGCTGAAGGCACCCGTGGTCAAATCGGCCGTCCGGTCATCCCGATGGACCCGACGGGAAAGCGTCGGCTGGCCGATCACCGGAAGATCGACCACGTTGAAGTCTTCGCGGAAGAGCGAGGCGATGTTCTGAAGCGCGTAGTAGGAAGGCTTCGGCGTGTAGTCTCCCGTCGAACGCCCGTCCTCGTCGAAGTCGGCGCCGAGCACGCCGAAGTAGCCGTAGTCGAGATAGCTCGCCTTGTCGCCCACGGTCCCGTTGAGCGCCTCGATCATGTCCATGCACGAGAAGTACGACAGAAACTCCACCTCGCAGAGCAGATCGCTGAGCGTGTGCCGCAGAAGTTGCTTCGCCTGACGAAGCGGCGTCCACGCCATCCCCGCGAGCGCACCGGCGCCGTCGCTCCGCGACTGCGAACCCGATTCGCCCTGAATGATCTTGATGTCGGGGTTGAAGCGCGTGCAGAACGACCGCAGGACCCTGACGCGCTCGATGTTTCCCGTCTCGTCTTCCGAGTATTCGTGATACGTCAGCGCATCGGCATGGGACAACGCGCCGGTCGCCGCAACGGCGCAGAGCCAGGCCATGTCCTTCAGGCAGACGGAACCCGCGATCACTTTCGCGGCCGGGTCTCCTTCGCGAACCGCCGCCGCCGTGGCGATGACGAATTCGCCGTACTCGGCGCCGTTCGGACCCTGCTTCCAGCACCAGGCCCCGTCCGGCTCGTTCCAGACTTCGTAATGGGTGATCTTGCCTCGGTATCGCGCGGTCAATCTCGACACGTAATCGTGCCACGCCCGCTTCTGCGCCGCGTTGTTGATCGGAGGGCATCCCACGCTGCCGAAGACCTTCGCCGCCGCCTCGTCATAGAGACCATTTCCGTAGCAAAGGCAGAGCCACGGCTTCAGCCCCCGGACTCGCAGGTTGTCGACGATCGCGTCAAGCCACGCGAAGTCGTAGACGCCCGGTTCGCGTTCGGTTCGCGCCCAGCCCGACTGAATCCGGATCCACTTCACCCCGGACTCGGCGACTCGGTCGTAGGCCTTCTCGGGATCGAAGACATCCCGATCAAGTTTCTCGAAGCCCAGACCGATCTTGGATTGATTGACTTCAAGTGAATGACAGGCCTTCACCTGCCCGGTCTTCCGCATCCTGTCCATGGTGATCCACCCCTGGGTCTTCGTCGTCTCGTTGGCAGAAGCCCTCCCCCCGACATGAAGGTGGGCATGCGTGAATCTTACCCGGACGCACCCTGGAGGGGCAAGGGAATCCCGTGCCAGTTTTTTACGATTCCGTGCCAAACTGCTGATTTCGACTCGGAGAGCCGCCAAGATCAGCGCGACGCCTCAGGAGGCAGAGAGGCAAGCCACTGGTGTCGAAAGGCCAGCGGCGAAAGACCATGGCGATTACGGAACACGCTGGAAAAATAACCGCAGGAACCATATCCGGTTCTCTCGGCGATCTCGGCGATCCGCATCGAAGTCCGCCGCAACATGATTGCGGCCTGCCCCATCCGGATGTCCGTCAGGTAGGCGCTGGGTGTCTTCGAAAAGACCCTTCCCCAGCTTCTGAAAAAAGTTCGACGCGACATGCCATGCCGTCGCGCCAGTTCGACGATGTCGAGGGAGTCCCCGAAATGCCTCTGCATGTGCTCGGCAATCACCATGACGCCCTCGTCAAAGGGGGTGTCCACCTTCAACAGGTCTTTGCGTTGTGCGTAGAGATGCTGCAAAAGCAGCCAGGCCAGCGTGTCCAGCTCGTCGGCGACGCCAGGCATCCGTGCGACGGGAAGCCGATGCTTGATCTGACCGATGATGTCCTTGATCCGCGGCGTGATCGCAATTGGCCAGATGGGCAAGCGGAAATCGATGCCAAACGCCTCGAACTGCGGACGCAAAGACGAGGCATAGATCAGGACGACCGCCTTGCGGAAGGCATCGTGACTGTAGACGTGATGGTGCCCGGCCTGCTTGAGAACGACATGGGGATATGGCGTATGGTAGACGGTGTCGTCAATGCAGTCCTCCGCGAACGGATCCACTGACGAGAGTCTCAGGCAGAACTCGATCACACCCTCGTGCCACCCGTTGTAGGCACTGTGGTTGAGCTGTATCGTGACGCCCGTCATCAACGGCAGCGGGAAGCGGTACCGCCGCTTCACCTCTCCCATTTCCATCCAGACCATGCTATCGCGCATGCCCTGCATTTCACACGCATCCTCGGGCGGCGAGCCCGTCGCGAACCATCCGGGCCGCGCCCCGCGAGGGCGACACGTCGGGCATCTTCGCAAGCCGCACGCCGAGGCGCCGCGACAGGCATTCCCGCCACGGCGCGGATTCGGCGCCGCCGCCGCAGAGCAGCACGGGGCCGGGGGCGTCGAGCTTGGCGACCATTGACGCCATCCGCTCCACGAGCGTCACGATCACGGCGCGGGCCTGATCGTCGGGCGTGGCCTCGGGATTGTCCAGCCCCGTCCAATGTCCGCTGCCAGCCGGACCGTCCGCGACGAAGCGCACGCCGTGGCAGTCCTCCGGTGCAACCGATACCGCACGATCGAAGTCTTTGACATCCGCCAAGCCGGAAATCGTCCGGCAAGCCCAGCTCACCGTGCCCGAGCCCCAATCGTCGGCGCCGAGTCGATAGAATCGTCCGCCAGGATAGGGGCCGCGCAGCAGACCGGGGGTGGGAGCGGGCATCTGCGGGTAGGTCGCGTAGACGACCTGCGCGGTGCCGAGTCCGATCAGCACGGAATCGCTTTCATGCAGTCCGGCGCTGTAGGCGGCGGCCGTCTGGTCGTTGCCGCCAAGCACGACCGGCGTGCCGGCGCGGAGGCCGTAGCGCTCGCCTGCCGCGCAGACAAGGCCGGCGGACGTCCCCAGAGGAACCAGTGCGGGAAGCTGCCGCGGCGCGATGCCGCAGAGCGCCAGCGCCTCGGGCCACCAGCCGCCGACGCGCATCGAATAGAGCCCGCTCATGGCGGCGAGATTGTCGTCGACCACGGCGCGGCCGACGAATTGCTCCACGAACCACGTCGGGAGCCAGAGAATCCGGTCGTCGGAACCGATGCTCGTGCCGGACGACTCGCCTTGCAGAAACGCCAGTTTCGAGACCGTCAGTCCCGACGTGGCGCTAGCAAAGCTGGTATGCGCAGAAAAGTCGGAAAGAGCCGTGGCCGGATTGTCATGTTCGCAGCGCGTGTCGCGCCAGGAGATGAACGGTCCTTTGGCGCGCCCGTCCGGTCCGCGCACGGCGAACGTCTGCGCCTGGCTGGCGATGGCGACGGCCGCAAGCGATTCGGGCCGGCAGCCGGCGCTTTCCAACGCGCCGCGGATGGCCGTGCGAAGCGCCTCTTCGGCCGCTTCCACCGGCATCTCGACGGCATGGCCGGCGGAGGGCGCATAGACGACAGGCGCGGCACCGCGACCGAGCCGGCGCAAGTCACGGTCGAAAACCTCGGTCTTGAAGACCGTCGAACCCAGATCGATTCCCAAAATCATCTCTGACGAATCCCCGCTTCGCATCACCACACCGTCGTCTTCATGACGTCGG
>JAAZAI010000226.1 GCA_012514445.1 Lentisphaerota bacterium | reverse complement strand
GCGGGAAGAAGTTCACGCCGGAGATGATGAGCATGTCGTCGAGGCGCCCGCTGATCTTGTCGAGCCGCGTATGGGTGCGTCCGCAGGCGCAGGTGGCGCGCGAGACGATTCGGCTGCGGTCGCCGGTCTTGAAGCGGAGCACGGGCAGCGCCTCGCGGGTGAGGGCGGTGACGACGACTTCGCCGAATTCGCCGTCGGGCAGCGGCCGGCCGGTGTCGTGGTCGACGATTTCCGTGATGTAGTGGTCGTCCCAGACGTGCAGACCGCTGTGGTCGGGGCAGTCCATGCCGAGCGTGCCGATGCCGCCGGTCTCGGTCATTCCGTAGATGTCGAAGACCTCGATGCCGAGGCCGCGGTGGATGCGCTCGCGCATTTCGCTGGAGAAGGTCTCCGCGCCGAAGATGCCGATCTCGAGGGAGGGCAGCTTCTGCTTCTGCTCCTCGAGCATCTCCATGATGCGCACGGCGTAGGAGACGACGCCGGTGACGATGCGCGTGCCGAAGTCCTGGGCTAGCTTGATCTGGCGCGCGGTGTTGCCGGCGCCGCAGGGCAGGACGAAGAGGCCGGCCGCGCGGGCGCCGTGGTAGCAGCCGAAGCCGCCGTTGAAGAGGCCGAATCCCGGCGTGATCTGGCAGACGTCGCCTCGCGTCGCGCCGGCCATGGCATAGCAGCGCGCCATGCATTCGGCCCACTGCGCGAGGTCGGCCTCGGTGTAGGGCATGACGACCGGCGTGCCGGTCGAACCGCTCGACATGTGCATTTCGACGATGTCGCGCTTGTCGACGCAGGACATCCCGAGCGGATACTCCGCGCGGAAGTCGTCCTTGCCCATGAAGGGGAGCTGGTGCAGGTCTTCGAGCCCGCGGAAGCCGCGCGGGTCGACGCCCGCGGCGGCGAGCTTGCGCCGGAAGAATCCGGAGCGTTCGCAGACGTGGCGGATCACGGTCTTGAGGCGCGCGTCCTGGAGGGAGGTCAGCTCGTCGCGGGAGAGGGTTTCGGCCTGGGGGTTGTAGAAGGGCATCAGTGCGTTCCTTCCTTGAGTGCGCGTCCGAATGCGAACGCCTCGATGTTCTGGGGGAAGAGCTTTTCGGGCACGTGCAGGCGGATGGCCTCGTGCCACGCCGACGTCTCGAGCGGCAGGGCGGAGGCGATCATGCCCACGACGATCATGTTGGCGAAGCGCGCGTCGCCCATGGCGTCCGCCTTCGAGACGCAGTCGACGTAGAGCAGGCGCGGGAAGACCTTGCGCAGGCGCGCCTCGACGTCCGCCGGATACGTCGCCTTGCCGGAGGAGACGGTGACGGGGAGGATGGTCTGTCGGGAGACGATGGCGAGTCCCTGTGGCTTGAGCACGTGCGCCCATCGCAGCGCCTCGATGTGTTCGAGCGCGGCCAGCACGTCGGCAGTGCCTTCGAGGATGAGCGGACTGTGGATCTGGACTCCGAAGCGGACCTGCGCCGTGACGCAGCCGCCGCGCTGGGCCATGCCGTGGATCTCGTTCGAGCAGACCTCGTAGCCCGAGGCGACGGCCGCTTCGCCGATGATCTTCGCGGCGAGGAGAATGCCTTGGCCGCCGACGCCGGAGAGAAGGATGCTGTGGGTCATGATGGGTTCCTAAATGGAAGAAAAGTATAGTTGAAACGCTTGTTTCTTTCAATAGAAATCCCGGTGCTTCGCATTGGGGTGCGCGTCAACATAGTTGCCGCGCACAGGAGTCCTGACCTCGGGCGGGTTTTGAGGGGTTTTCCCGGAAACGGGCTTGGCACTTTCCGTGAGGGCCGCTGGCCCGAGGCGGAGTCCGCCGAGAGCGAGGCGGAAGCCTCGCGATCCCAGGGGGCTCCGCAAGCACGCATGCATAGCCTGGGAGCGCGGAGCTTCCGCTCCGCCCCGAATGCGAGGCGGAAGCCTCGCGGTCACAGGGCCGCTCCCGCGCATGATCTACGAGCAGGTTTAGCCCACGGGAAGTGCCATTTTGTTTTCCGCCCGAGG
>JAAZAI010000225.1 GCA_012514445.1 Lentisphaerota bacterium | reverse complement strand
CCGACGCTCCAGGCGCACGATCGGCTCACCGCCGCCAGCCGGAACCTGCACCAGCATCGCCTGCCCGCCGTCGATCGACGCCCGATAATGGGCGCGTTCCCGTGCGGACGCGCCCTCGCCCGGCTCAGGCAGGGGCTTGCAGATGTTCGCCATGCGGTAGTCGACGTCGGCCGTCCCGTCGCCGGGCGCGATCCATTCCACGACCATGCCGAAGGGCTTCACGTGCGGGCCGTTGTTCATCCGCAAGCCGATGCAGGCCTCGACGCGGTTCGTGACGACATGGGTCACCCGCGGCTCCCGCTCGCCCTTGCGCCGGACGGAGACCACGAGCCGCTGCGCCTCCATGCCCCGGCGCACGGATCCGAGCCGCGTACGCACGAAGATTTCGTTGCGGATCGGGTTGTAGACCGAAAGGCTTTCTTCGGATCGCGTCTGCCCCTGCGTGTCCAGGCGGTGGTAACCGGAGAAATACGCGGAGGGCGCCTCGGCCTCGGCTCGCGGCCCGGCCGGAACGTACGCGATCTGCACACGAACGGGCTTCGCCCCGTCCGGGAACCTCATCTGAAGATAATCCTCCGCGTTTCGGTAGAGGTTGTAGAAACCGAAACCGCGCACGCGGTTGGCGGTGCCATGCCGCCAGTCGTCTGAACGGACAACCGCCGTCTGCTCCACGCCGGGATAGTCGCGCGCCAGCAGCAGACCCCAGGTCTGATCGGCTGGGAACGTCTTCACATTCAGAGCGGCCAGCGGGATGCGCATCTCGCTGGTCCAGAGGCCCCGGCGTAGGCGAAGCGGCAGGAATGGAAATGGTTGAGCATGTTGCCGCCGCCGGTGAACTCGAACTGGATCAGCGCGTCGGCCCGGGCCATGTCGTCCCAGGCGATGCGGGCGGCGCGCTGCTCCCGGAGCTTTCCGTCGGTCATGCCGTGGAACGTCAAGGCCGTGAACTTGCAGTGGTTCATGCTGCGCGTCCAGAACAGCGTCCCGCCCGGCTCGCCGTCCCACGCCAGCACGGAGCGGTCCACGCCCTCGCCGCGGAAATGCCGCCGATAGGAATAGGCGTTGGTCGGACGCGGCAACCCGAGAAAGAGCGTTTTCGTGATCCGGTAGGTGCCGGCCGGAAAAACCACTTCCGCCGTCGTGTCGTCCAGCGCCCGCTGGATCGCCGCCGTGTCGTCGGCCACGCCGTCGCCGACCGCGCCGAAGTCCAGCACGCTGACCACCGAGGACGGACGCTCCCGCCCAGCCGCCTCGTCCGCCGGCTTTGCGGCTGACGCATCCTTTCCCTTTTCCGCAGGCATCGCCTTTGCCGCCGCCGCGCCCCTTGCCTCGTCCGTTGCCGCCGCCGCGCCCGCCTGGACGCACAGCGCCGCCACCGCCACCAAGGCCACCCCGAACACCGTGTTGGAAAAAGGAGTTTTCTTCATGAGGCGGCATCCTACCACAGCGCAAAGTCCCGATCAAGCGAAAAATAACTATAAGTCACACTTTGCCTTTTCATTGGAGTCCAAATCAAATTCTCAACAAATCATGACTTTCCCTGAAATGACTAGAAACATTGATTTTATAGCAATAACACCCATTTACAACACCAAAAATTCCACGCCCACCCCTTCGCGCTCAACCTTGCGACACACATTTTCTGTGTCTTTTAGTCACTCTTTGTTTTTTGAAATCCTTTGAGCGACAGAGCTCGCGGAGGGAGACGAAACCAGGTTTTCAGGAGAAAAACACCCAATCAATCTGCCTCCAGCGCCAGCCTCCGCGATCTCCGCGATGTAATCTTGAGACCCTTGTCCATATTACAAACCACCTCCAGCGCCAGCCTCCGCGATCTCCGCGTCTCCGCGATGTAATCTCAGACGTTCTGACCTCGGGCGGGATCCGAGGCGTTCTCCCGGAAACGGGCTTGGCACTTTTTCATCCGATTGCCGCCGCCGGGGCAGCGGAGTCTCGTCACCAGTACCGACGCGGCTACGACGCATCGCCCATTCGAATAGCTCGCCATTCGCCTCGGGGCTTGCACGGCTGTGGAATGCGGCAATCCCTTGCCGCCAACGGGCAACCCGTCGTAGCCGGGTTGGTACTCTGCCACGAATCGATGCCGCGAGGGGTTCGAAAGTGCCATTCCCGTTTCCGTCCAGGTCAGGAAGTCCGATATTAAAAAAAAACACCACCAGCGCAAGGGCGTTCTGGCGAACGCCCACCTGGCTGAATTCTGGGTGTGATGCAACGAGGAGGAACCAGACCCGCCCAGGGACATTCCCCGAATTGCCGCTGGACGGGGCTCGGGTGGAAATGCTACTTTCTCCGCATGTCCCCTCCGCAACAAGAACTCGAGTCGAACCGGCTTGTGAAACGCCAGACGCTTCGGCGGCAAGTCAGCGACCTGCTGCTGGCCGACATCACCTCGGGCCGACTTCGCGTTGGCGACAAGCTTCCCTCCATCCACGTGTTGTCGCGTCGCCACAACATCAGCACGACGCCCATCCGAACCGCCATCCATGAACTCGAGGCGTCCGGCTATTTGGAGCGCCGCCATGGCTCGGGCACGTATGTCCAGATGACGCAGCCCCGCTTGTCCATGCAACGCACCGTCATGCTTTGCATCGAGGCGCGCGCGCACCTGTACGGAGAGCTTGCCACCCTGCTCGCGGCCGATCTCCTCGGAAAGGGGCTCCTGCCCGCCGTGGTCGACACCCAGCACGAGGAGGGCCGGGCCGCGCGCCTGGCGCAGGCGCTCGCCTCGGACGCCCGGTTCTTCATCATCCGCGGCGAAGCCTCGCTTCCCTTCGGGCAAATCGCCAAGGCATCGTTTCCCAATCGCCATTTCATCGGGGCCATCAGTTGGGAGACGCTCACGCCCTTCCAGAACCTCCATCGGGTGCTTTCGGACTATCAGGGCGGAGGACGCCTCGTCGCCGAACACTTGTGGAACGCCGGGCACCGCCGCGTCCTGCTCGTCGGCACCCCGTCCATGATCGAGGCCGCCGCCAACTCCGCTTCCCGCTCCCACCAGCACGGCTGGGGGTTCGCCCGGCGCTGGCGTGAGCTGGGCGGCACGCAGGCGACCCTGACCAGCCACTGGGTGCCTGGCGACGATGTTCTCCTCGACGAGCAAGGCGTGGTGGCCGCCTTTCGCGGCACCAAGGCGCCCACCGCCATCTTTGGACTGCGCGACCTGGAGACCTGGCATACCCAGACCGTTCTCCTGCGGCACGCTCCGAAGCTGGCCGATTCGATCGGCCTCGTCGGATACGGCAACACCCCCTGGAGCCAGGCGGGCCACCCCCCGTTCTCGACCGTCGACCTCGACCTCCCCCACATCGCCGACCAGACGCTCCGCATGATCGAGGCGCTGCTCGAAAACCAATCTCCGCCCGACCCGCCGCCTCTCCTCCCCCACCTCGTCCTCCGCTGAATTCTTCTGATCCAAGAAACAACGAGGCAATCGAAGAGGACGAGATGGCGGATGCCTCCGAGGCGGAGGCAGAACGTTCCGCCTGCGGGAGAGGTGGCTTGCGTCGCGTCGGCTACCGCCGCGGGACGATCTGGAGCGCCGCGAGGCCCGTCCAGCCCTTGCCGCCGCGCCAGGTCATCTCGATGACGACATCCTGGGCGGTCGCGTCCTTGAACACGACGTAGTTCATGTTCTTGGCCGCCTCACCGGGGCGCGTCGTGGCGACGACGTGCTTGCCGCCGGTCCAGCCGTAGTCGAACGAAAAGGCGTCGGACGGCTTGTCGGTGCCCAGCGGCTTGATCGCGACTTCACCCTGCACGTTGTGGATGCCCGCGCCGAGGATCACGACCACGTCGTATTTGGCGTAGGGGACGCCCTTGAGCACGAGGCGCGGATTCGAGGTCAAGTTGCCGCGCTTGAGCTTCTGGTCGTTGCCTTGAAAGCCCCAGGGCTCGCCGGTCTGCGGCTTGGCCTCGCCCTCGATCGCGAGCGTGACGGGGGATTCGGCGCCATCGGCGGTGACGAACCCCGAGGCGGTCTTCTCGGTCGCCATGACGGT
>JAAZAI010000224.1 GCA_012514445.1 Lentisphaerota bacterium | reverse complement strand
GGCTCCCTCCCTGCATCATCTCCAGCAGGACGGCCCCGACAGTATCGTTTTCGAGGTTGAACAAGGACTTGTCCCGCTCCGCAGCCTTCAGAGCCTCGACCGCCTCGACCTCGCGCCCCATGGCCCTGCCAATGCGGACGGCGAAGGCGGCAAAGTCGGGGTGACGTGCGTTGAGCCGTCCAGGCGTGGGGGCGGTGTCTGCCAGCGCAACCGACAAGACGCGGGTGATCCACGACAACCCGGCATTCCTCGCGGCGGTCACTTCGTTGAACAGCGTAGACTCCGCCGTCTCTCCCGTACGACGTTGCAACCGGACTACCAGCAGCCGGTCGGCAAGACCTGCATCGGAAGCAAACGACGGCGACGCGCTTGTGATCGCCACGGCGGCGCGCGCCCGCAAGGTCACGCGGTCGGCATCGGTGTAGAGTTTCCGCTTTTGGTGACTGCCAGCAGTTGACGCAGCGGCCAGGGCATCCGGCAGCCAGTCAATGCGGGTATCTGCGTTATCGAAACAGGCCAGCCCGCCGCCGTCCAGGGTCGCCCAGAAGTCACCCTCGCCGTTCTTGTTCACGGCGGTGATGTTCTCGACGATCCCCAGCAACCTGAAGACGCCACGGATCAACGCCGTTTTTCCTCCGCCAACGCAGGACGAAACGCACAGCGGCGGCTTACAGGAGAAGTCGGCGAAAAGCGACATCGTCCACAGGCGGACAAGCTCCCGCCCGTGGGGTGCAGCCGTCGCCATGTCTTTGAAGATGGAACAGGTCTCGAACGGGTCGCGCCCGTCCTCGACAAGGTGCCACGGCTCCAGGACGGCCCCGGCTGGAAACAGAACATCGTCGGCGCCGTTGTCAACGATCTCGACCGCCCCCGGCGTGATTCGCGCCATTCGTCCCGGCCCGCTCGAAATGTAGATAGCCGGGGCGTCGCCGCTCAAGCGCCCCGCCCAGTATGCGGCGGGAATGATCCCGGTCGCCCGTGCGCTCAATCCCTCCGTCTCAATTGCGGACGCGGCGAATTGGAAGACGCGCTCTGAACGATTGACGCCCAGGCAGTCGGAGAGCCAGGCAAGAAAGGCGTCGCTCCCGATGGGCAGCAGCAGCTTGCGCTCGTTGTCGAAGTACATCACTCCGGCAAAGTCGGGGCGTTCGGCATGGTAGTAGAACCGTCCTCGACCGTGCAGCCAGTCCACGACGGCGGCCGCGGCCTTGCGGTAGAACTCATTGGCCGGAATCTTCTCCTGCGTCAAGCCCCACAGCGCCGCCCGGATTGCCTCGACGCCCCCGGTTGCGCCAGTCGGCTCCGGCATTGGCGGCTCAACGGCCCGCGCCTCGACCGGGGGCGGGGGTGTCCATGGCTCGGCATCTTCGGCCAGGCGCTGAACCAGTTCGGCAGTCTCGGGCGTTTCCGGCAGGTCGGCCACGTCGCCCCCCTCGGGCATGTCGGGCAGCCGGACTATACGAATTTCGCAATTCATGCCCCGAAGGATTTCCGCCACCGTCGCCGCGTACTTTTCGCCCGGCTCGTCGGCGTCGGGCATGATGATGATCTCGCGCCCGGCCATCGCATCCCATTCCGTTTTTTTCGCGCCGGACGCCCCGCCGAAAGATGCAATCGCGGCGAATCCAAGACGCGCCATGAAGTCGCGGCACTTCGGCCCCTCTGGCACGTAGACCGGCCCGGCAGGCGGAAGCTCGCGCCAGCCGTAGACCGTCCATTTTTCCGGCGCACCCGAATGCCACGCCCCGCCCACGAATTTGAACGGGCGGCATTGCTTCCCCTCGGGCGTCATGTATCGGACTTCGGCCCCTCGCGGCGTCTTGCCGTCCGGCTCATAGCAGGTGAAAATCCGTTCCACCGTCGCGCACGCAAGGCGCTTGTTGCAGCGCCGGAATCCCTCGGCAGCGGCTTCGATTGACGGCCACGCCGGAAGCTCGCCAGCGGCCTTGTGGACGGCTTTCGCGGGCATCCCATCGGCCACGCCGAAGACCTCGCGGACGAATGCCAGCGCCGCCGGAAAATCACAATGCTTGACCTCCTGAACCAAGCCGAATCCATCGGCGGACAAGCCGCATTTGTGGCAACGAAAACCCGCCTCGATTGAAAAGTCCCCGTCGGCGTGTTGGGCTCCGTCGGACTGGCATCGCGGACAGAAATACCGGTTGCCGTCGGGGCGAAGATTCAATGCCGCGCATAGGCGCTTGCGGTCGCCGTCAATCGCGGATCGCAGTTGGGCAAGGTCGGTGTCGGTCATGCTTTACCATCCTTCCGGCAGGCCGCGCCGGGACTGAACCGGTTCGGGCATCCTCGACCATCCTTCGCCATCTCGTCCAGGCAGCGCCAGCAGTAGACGCGGCCCGGATCGCTCATGCGTCCTAGTTCCCGTCCGTCGCCGTCGCCCTCGACCGCCCTTCCGCAACGGTGGCAGCGCCGCAGAAGGGGCGCGCCCATGATCTCGGCAAGGTGCCGATGAGCCCGCGCCCGCGCTCGCCGCATCTCCAAGCCCCAAAATCTAGGCATGGCGTCGGCCCTCAACGAAAGCCCGCAGCGCGGATTCGGGAATGCGCAAACGGCCCCGCCGGATTTCGACCGTTGGCAATTTTTTTTCTTTGACGAGTCTCCAAACGGTTTGTCTTGAGACTCCCAGCGCAGCCGAAGCCTCGCCCATCGACAACAAGCGGGT
>JAAZAI010000223.1 GCA_012514445.1 Lentisphaerota bacterium | reverse complement strand
GCCAAGGCGGCGCTGGCGTACGCCGACGACCACCGCGGCCAGTTCCCCTGGGCCTCCCGACGCGTCAACGGCGAGACCGTCTGCTGGGACTTCGTCACGGCCAAGGACGGCTCCGTGCGCCCCGGCGAAATGTGGAACGGCTACGGGATCGCCTCCGTGATGCAATGCCCGGCCTTCGCCGGCGGCAAGGCGAATTGGAAAAACAACCCCTACACGGGCTACAACTACAACTGCAGCTACATCGGCAAGGTCGAAGGCGATCCTGCGAAGCGCAAGTCGCCGGCCCGGATCGCGGAAGTGCGGGATCCCGCCCGGACCGCGCTGTTCGGCGACGGCCAGTACGGCGGCGGCGCGAACAAGTTCATGCGCGCGCCGGTTCGCGAGGTGGCCTTCGACGCCAGCGGCAAGTCCATCCGGCTCGCCGGCACCCAGGGCTTCCGGCACCGCGGCAAGACGAACGTGGCCTTCTGCGACGGCCATGTGGAATCCCTCGCCCAGCCGTACCAGTACGGGGGAGAAGAGGGGTTCACCGCGCAGGACTGCGGTTTCCTCTCGCCCGACAACCGCCTCTACTCGCTTGAGAAGTGATGAAATTTTTCTTTCGTCGAGAGCTTGAAATCAGACGCCGCAGACGGTAGAATACCTTGCGTCATCCAGACCCGTGCGCGGGTCGCAACTTTTCCAAAGGCAACCGGGGCTCGTGAACATGGCGACCGTTCTGATCATCGACGACAACGACGACGTTCGTAACTACTTGACTCGGCTGGTGGCCTTGTTCGGCTACACGCCCTTCTGCGCGGCGACCTGCGAGGAGGCGCGGAAACTTCTCGTCCAGGAAGATCCCCGCATGGATGTCGTGGTGTCGGACATCTATCTTCCCGATGGCCCCGAGGATGCCGCGGACTGGATTCGGGAGGTCAAGCAGAAGGCCATGAGCCGCCCCCTGATCGTGATCAGCGGCGAGGCGCCCGATGCGATGGTCGAGGAGTTCTCGGCTTCGGGCGACATCATGGCGACGCTCACCAAGCCCTTCGAACTCGTCTTCCTGAAGGACTTGCTCAAGCGCGCCGTCGAGGAGAGCGCCTAGAATTCGATGTCCAGGCCCGCGTGGAACGTATGGTAGGCGGACACGTCGTCCGACTCCACCGGGTCGTCGCCGAACTGGTCGCTGACGTCGAGGGCGATGTAGTCGTAGCCGACTTCAAGCGAGATCATGTCGCTGAGCCCGACGCTGACGCCCGCGCCGATGCCGCCCGTCAGATACGTGTCGGTCTCCTCGTCGTCGGCCCGCGAATAGGCGTAGCCGTCGTCGTTGTGCATGTCGTAGGGCCAGGCGTACTCCCAGGTGTTGATCGTCGCGCCGCCCTTGGCGCGCACGTAGAGCGCGGCCTGGTCGGAGAGGGGGAGGTATTGCGTGATGCCCAGCAGCAGGCCGATGTTGGTGCTGTAGTCGATGTCCTCCGGCATGTCGAGCGCGTCGCCGAACATGCATTCGCCGAAGAGCTCGGTCGTGTCGGTGATGTAGATGCCGATCTTCATGGACACGCCGGCGAAGTCGCTGTAGAGGTCGGAATCGTCTGCGTCCATGTAGAAGCCGCTGATGTTGAAGCACCCGCTCGAAGAACGCGGCTGGGCCTGGAGCGGCTGGGCGGCGGCGAGGACGATCGCGGAAACGAGGGCGATGGCGACGGGCAGTCTTGTTTTCATGGCGTGTGTCCTTTGAGGGTCGTGCGGACGGCCGGGGGTGCAAGGCGCCCCCAAGGCGCGATCCGCTGGATGATGCGATCCATTATACGAGTGCGGGCGCGCCAACGCAAGCCCGCGATTACAAGGATGTGACTCGCCCCAGGGTCACGCAGGCGGGATCCACGGGGCCGCTCGGGGTGCCGAGGACCGTAGCGCGGGCGCCGACGCGGACGCCGGTGCGGATGGCCTCGTAGACGTAGGCCTTGCCTTCGGCCACGGCCTCCGGCAGGGGCCGCCCCTTCGCGAGCGAGGCGGCGATCGCCGCGCTCAGCGAGCAGCCCGTGCCATGCGTCGAGAGCGGCGCCTCGACCGCCGGCGTCGACAGCCAGATCGCGCGGTCGCCGTCGAAGAGCACGTCCGAGGCGACGTTGTCGGCATGATGCCCGCCCTTGACGAGGGCCGCGCAGCCAAAGCGCGCGTGGATCTCCCGGGCGGCGGACTCCATGTCCTCCATCGTGCGCACGTCGCGCCCGAGGATCACCGAGGCCTCCGGCAGGTTCGGCGTCGCGAGCGCCGCCAGCGGCAGCATCCGCGAACACATCGCGCCGATCGCGTCGTCTTCGAGCAGCTTCGCGCCGCTCGTCGCGACCATCACGGGGTCGACGACGAGGCGCAGTCCGGGATGGCGCTTGAACCCGTCGGCCACGGCCTCGATCACGCCGGCGTTCGCGAGCATGCCGGTCTTGGCGGCCGCGATCGCGTACTCCTCGAGCACGGCGTCGAGCTGCCGGGCGACGAAGGCGGGCTCGGGCGTCATCACGGCGCGAACGCCGTAGGGGTTCTGGGCCGTCAGGGCCGTCACCACCGTGCAGGCGTGGAGGCCGAAGACGTGGAAGGCGCGGATGTCCGCCTGGATGCCGGCGTTGCCGCCGCTGTCGCTGCCGGCGACCGTCAAGACCGCGAGTTGATGTCGATCCATGTTGCAACAACCTCCTGCGGCGCCGTTCACGGCTTCCGCCTGGCTTTCGGGCGCTCCGCCGACGTCCCGTTGCCACTGTTCTTCGCCTTCACGGCCGCGAGCTGGTCGGAGACGCGGCGCAGGCGGCGGATGTCGCGCAGTCGCCTGGCGCGGACGATCCGTTCGTACCACGGGCGCTCGCGGCGCTTCGCCTTCTCCTTGTCGGCGTCGGCGCCGTGATACACGTCCGTGACGAGGGCCAGGGCGTAGCGGCCGAACCAGCCGTAGGCGCCGGCGTAGTGGTTGCCGCCGGCGTCGCGCAGTTCGCACGTGCCCAGACTCGTCTCGCGGCAGTGGATGTTGGCGAAGCCGTACGCCATGCCGGCGCCGAGCAGCTTCGAGACCGCCTCTTTGAACGCCCAGAGCGCGGTGCAATCGCCCACCTGGTCGTCCTTCTCCAGCATCTTGTCGTGCTCGGAGATGAAACGGCGGCGCAGATAGGGCAGCTTCCAGGAACGCCGCTCCAGGTCGATGCCGACGCGAATGCCCGGCAGGCGCGAGTAGGCGGCGAGCACCAGCGGCCCCTTGTGCGAGAGCGAGCAGGGCAGGCGCGCGTAGGCGCCGGTTTCGGGATTGTAGACGACGACGTGCGGCGAGCCCTGGCCGTTCTTGCGGATGTGGATGTGCAGCGGAGACTCGGCCAGGCCGTCCTCGACGAGCAGCGTCTTGAGCGCGATGCGCGCCGCGAGCCATTCCTCGATCCGCCGGCCGTGCGTGAAGCCCTCGCACTCCGCGAGATCCTCCGGCACGAACCAGCGGTCGCGCGCGTACGCCTCGCCCTGCGCGGACGGCACATGCCACAGCGCGGCGCTGACGACCGGGTGGCCGGACATCACGCGCTGGACGGTTTTGAGTTTTTCGGGCACCGGTGCGCCTGCGTCCCGGCTATTGGACCAGGATCTCCGCGATCTGCACGGCGTTGAGCGCCGCGCCCTTCAGGACCTGGTCGCCGGAGATGAACAGGTCGAGACCGCGACCGTCGTTGCGGGAGATGTCCTGGCGGATGCGGCCGACCAGCACGTCGCCCTGGCCGGAGGCGTCCACCGGCATCGGATACCGCTTCGCGGCGGGATCGTCCACCAGCTTCACCCCCGGAGCGGAGGCGAGCGCCTCGCGCGCCATCGCCGGGGTGGCCGGCACGGCGAACTCCAGGTTGAGCGACACCGAGTGCGCGCGCACCACGGGCACCCGCACGCAGGTGCAGGTGACCATGAGATCTTCCGCATGGAGCATCTTGCGGCTCTCGTTGAGCATCTTGAGCTCTTCCTTCGTGTAGCCGTTGTCCTGGAAGACGTCGATGTGCGGGATCAAGTTGAAGGCGATGCGGTGGGCGAACGTGCTCGGGGCGATCGGCTGCTCGTCGAGCACCTGCCGGGTCTGGACGAGGAGCTCGTCCATGCCCTTGGCGCCGGCGCCGCTCGCGGCCTGATAGGTGGAGGCCACCATCCGCTTGAGCCCGAACGCGCGGTGCAGCGGCGCCACGGCCACCAGCGTGATGATCGTCGAGCAGTTCGGGTTCGCGATGACGCCGTGGTGCGCCGCGACGTCGCCGGGGTTCACCTCGGGGACGACGAGCGGCACGTCCTTCTCCATGCGGAACGCGCTGGAGTTGTCGATCATGACCGCCCCCGCGTCCACGACGCTCTGCCGGAACTCGCGCGAAATCGAGGCGCCGGCGCTGAAGAGCGCGATGTCGACGCCCTGGAAGGAGTCGTGGCGCAGTTCCTCGACGGCGATGTCCGCGCCGCGGAACTTGATCGTCTTGCCCACGGAACGCGAGGACGCCAGCAGCTTGAGCGCCCCCACGGGGAAGTTGCGCTGCTCGAGGACCTTGACCATCTCGACGCCGACGGCGCCGGTCGCGCCCGCGACAGCCACGGAGTATTGCGTTTTCTTGTTCATGGGATGCCTGCCTTCGCCCCGGAGGGCGCTTGTTGTGAAAGGGCGCGTAGTATAGCCCATGCCCGCAGGCGCGGCAAGCGCATTCAGCCGAAAAATTCCGTTGACTTGTCCGCGCCCCCTGTGGGATACTTCGCCCTGCATAGCGGTGGTATGGCCGTCGGAAAACCCCTCGGTAACGCTTTCATCAACAACCCGGTAAGGTGACATCATGAAAAACACGCAATCCAAATCCCCGTTCGCGGCGTTCACGCTCATCGAACTGCTCGTCGTCATCGCGATCATCGGCATTCTCGCCGGCCT
>JAAZAI010000222.1 GCA_012514445.1 Lentisphaerota bacterium | reverse complement strand
TCACGCCTCCGGAAAGCGCCACGCAGAAGAAATGCACATGATCCGGCATTACGACATAGCGACCAACCAACCAGCCATGCCGCTCGTGCGCCGATTCCCACTCCTCGCGCAAGATGGCAACAGCCTCGGGATTGTTCAAAATAGCGCGGCGACCCTGACAGCACGTCGTGACAAAATAAATCGCATTCGGGACGGTAATCAGCGGCAACCGACGAAGATGGCCATGGATTGTCATTTTCTCTTCATTCATCAACGTCTCCTGATTGTCTTCTCTGGTCGATTCAGCATGTCGTCCGCCCTGTAGCCGGCCTCGTCGAGGCCGGGCGATCCCGGCTTCCAGCCCGCGGGCGGGGCGAGGACGGCGTCGACGGGGGTCTGGTAGGCGAAAATGCCGGTCCGGCGGCCCATCGGGCCATCGCGGAACGCCTGGAGCGCGGCCATGACCTCGCCCGCCTTCGCGTCCTCGACGACGATGGCGAGACCGGCGTTGAAGCCGGGCCAGACGTGGTCGTCGCTACGCGCGCCCGACACATTGCCGCGGCCCTGGCAGCGGGGGAACTTCGTGTACTCGGCGATTCCGCAGTCGGCGAGGATGGCCATCACCTCGTCGTCCGTGGCGATGTTGTAGAAGACGGTGACGCATTTCATGATCAGGCCTCCTTGCGGGCGCAAGCCCGGTGGCGTTCGACGATGAAGTAGAGGACGGGCACGATGACGAGCGTGACGAGCGTGGAGACCGAGAGGCCGCCGACGACCACGAGGCCCAGCGGGCGCCACGTCTCCGAGCCCTCGCCGGAGCTCATCGCCATCGGCAGCATGCCCAGGAGCGTCGTGAGCGTCGTGATCAGCACCGGGCGCAGTCGCTGGCGTCCGCTGTCCACGATCGCCTCGCGAAGCCGCACGCCGCGCGTTCGCAGCAGGTTGATGTAGTCGATCAGGACGATCGCGTTGTTGACGACGACGCCGATGAGCAGGATGATGCCGATGTACGCCGTCATGCTCAGCGGGGTGCCCGTGAGGTAGAGCGCGCCCGCGACGCCGCTGAACGCGAACGGGATCGAGAACATGATCAGCAGGGGATGGACGAAGGACTCGAACTGCGCGGCCATCACCATGTAGACGAGGACGACGCCCAGGACGATCATCATGAGCATGACCTTTTCGGAATCCTCCTGCTCCTCGAGCAGACCGCCGTATTCGAGCGTCGTGCCGGAGGGCAGCAGCACCTCCGCCTCCACGCGGCGGCGGATGTCGTCGACGACTTCGCTCTGCGCACGGTCGATCGTGTCGAGATCGATGCGCACGCGCCGCTCCTGGTTGAGGCGGGAGATCGTGACGGGGCCCGTCGTCTCGACGATCTCGGCGACGGAGTCGAGGCGCACGGCGCCGCCGTCGGGGAGCGCGACTTCGGAGCGGCGGATGTCCTCGATGCGGCGGCGGTGGACCTCGTCGAGCCGCAGCACGATGTAGTAGCCGTCCTCGCCCTCGCGGTACTCCGTCGTCTCGTCGCCTTGGAAGAGCGTGTTGACGGCGGTCGTGACGTCGTACATCGTGAGGCCAAGGCTGGCCGCCTTGTCGCGATCCACGCGCACGGCCAGCTCCGGCTTGCCGAAGTCTTCGCGGATGCGCACGTTGCGAGTGCCGGGCACCTCGTTGGCGATGGCCTCGATGCGCTTGGCGACGGACATGCCGACGTCGAGATCGTAGCCGAAGACGTCGATGCGGATGGCGGCGCCGCCGCCCATCAGAATGCGGTTGAGGAAGTTGTTGGAGTTGGCGGAGACCTTGACGACCTCGGGCCACCGGCCGACGATCGCCGCGATTTCGGCGCCGTACTCGTCCGTGCTGCGCTCGCGCAGCTTGCGCTCGACGAGGCGCATGCGCACCGTCCCGGTGTGCGAGGAGCGGCTGCCGCCGAACCCGCCGCCCGTGCCGCCGGCGGCCAGCGACATCACGCGGATGTTCTTCTCGCCGACGACCCGCTTGACGACCTCGACGACGCGCCGGCCCGTCTCCGCCGTGACCTCGTAGCGCGTGCTCAGCGGAAGCTCGTACTCGATCTGGAGCTGCCCGGTGTCCTCCGAGCCCATGAATTCGCTTCCGATTTGCGAAAAGAGCGCCACGGTCCCGGCCACGACCGCGATGGCCAGCAGCACCACCAGCCAGCGGATGCGCAGAGAGATGTCCAACAGGCGCCCGTAGCCGCGTTCAACGGCCAGGAAGACGTTTTCGCTCCAGCGCTGGAAGGCGTTCCGGCCCGGCTCCGCCTCGCCGGGCCGGGCCTGCTTGAGGAGCTTCGAGGCGAGCATCGGCGTCAGATAGAGCGCGCAGAAGACGGAAGCCAGGAGCGTCGCCGTGACGAGGCCGCCGAGCTGCTTCATCATGATGCCCGTCACGCCCTGGACGAAGATCAGGGGCAGGAAGACGACGACCGTCGTGAGGGTGGAGGCGATCACGGCTTGCCCCACTTCATCCGCGCCGAACATCGAGGCTTCGCGCCGCCCCGTGCCGCGCGACATCTGGGAGATGATGTTCTCGAGCACGACGACGGCGTTGTCCACGACCATGCCGATGGCGATCGCCAGTGCCGAGAGGCTCATGATGTTGATTGTCCAGCCCATCAGGAACATGAAGACGAACGCGATGATCAGCGAGAAGGGGATGGAGAGCGCGATGACGAGCGAGGTGCGGAAGCTGCGAAGGAAGAAGAGGGTCGTGAGGATCACGAAGAGACCGCCGTAGAGCACCGTTTCCCCGACCGACTTGATCGAGCGCTTGATCATGTCGCTGTTGTCGGCGATCAGGTTGATCGTGTAGTCCGCGGGGAGCTGGCGCCGGATCGCGTCGACGCGTTCGAGGACACGCTCGCAGACTTCGACGGTGTTCTCGCCGGAGCGCTTCTGCACCATCATCATCATGCCCCGGGCGCCGTTGGACTCGACGACGGCGTTCTCCTCGGCGAATCCGTCCTCGACGCGTCCGAGCGAGGCGAGCTTCACCAGCGCGCCGCCGTCGCGCTTGACGACGACGTCCCCTACGAGCGCGGGGTTGTCGAATTCGCCGGGGATGCGGATCGTGTAGTCGCGCGAGCCGATCTTGACGTTGCCGGCCGGTTCGGTGATGTTCTCGTTGGCGATCGCCGCTGCGACCTGTTCGAGGGAGAGCCCGTAGGCGGCCAGCTTCACGGGGTCGAGATGGACGTTGATCTGCCGCTCCAGGCCGCCGAACGCCTCCGCCGAACCCACGCCGGGGACGCGCTTGAGCACGTCCACGATCTCGTCGTTGACGATGTCCTCCATCTTGGCGACGTTCTCCCTCGCCGTGATGCCGAAGAAGAGGATCGGCATGTTGGAGGTGTTGAACTTGAACATGACCGGGTCGTCGGCGTCGTCGGGCAGGCGCCGCTTCGCGCGCTCCAGCAGGTCGCGCACGTCGTTGGCCGCCTCGCCCAGCTCCGTGCCCCACTTGAACTTGCACGTCACGCGCGAGACGCCTTCGCTCGTCGAGCTGGAGATCTCGTCGAGGTCGGTCACGCTTCCCAGCGCGCTCTCGACCACGCGCGTGATCTTGCTCTCCACGTCCTCCGTGCTCGCCCCCTCCCAGGTCGTGAAGACCGAGATGGACGGGCTCTCGATCTCGGGCATCATGTCGACGGCGAGGAAGGAAAACGACACGAGGCCGAGGATGAAGATGCTCATGAACACCATGAGCGTGGTCACGGGGCGTTTGACGCCCAATTCCGATAGTTTCATGAAAATCCCGTTCCGAGGCGGCGGGCTACGGCCCGCCGCGCGTTGCTAGTTTCCGCTCTCGACCTTCACGGCCACGCCGTCGGCGAGCCGGTGCGTGCCTGCGGACACGACTTCGGCGCCCTCGCCGAGTCCGCCCAGAATCTCCTGGAGCGCGTCCTGCCGCACGCCCAGCGTCACTTCGCGCGCGACGGCACGCCCGTCCACCACTTCGTACACGATCGTCTTGCCGATCATCGGCACGAGGCATTCGTGGGGGATCGCCAGCGCGCCCTCCCGCCGGTCGAGCGCGAGCTCGCCGCGGACGTACATGCCGGGCAGGTACTTGCCGTCGGCGTTGGGCAGGCGCAGCTCCACGCGCACGGTGCGCGTGCGTTCGTTCGCCGCCGGATGCACGGTGAAGACCGGCAGGTGCAGCTCCTCGCCGGGATAGGCGTCCACCACGACGGCGACGTCGGTGACGCCGGGCTTGAGCTTGGCGAAGCGGGTCGTCGGCACGTCGAAGAAGATCCGCAGCTCGTCCATCGCGACGAGACGGTAGACGACGCTCGCGGGCGAGAGCATCGCGCCGGGGTGGAGGTGCTTGGCCGCGACGCGCGCATCCATCGGCGCCTTGATCTCGGTCTCCGCGAGATCGAGTTTCGCCAGCGCCAGCGCCGCCTCCGCCTCGCCGATGCCGGCCTCGGCGCGCTTCAGCACGGCCTGGGCGCGATCCGCCTCCTGCTCCGTGGCGGTGTTCTCCTTGAGCAGCGCCTCGGTGCGCGCGAACTCCTTGCGCGCGTCTTCCAGCGTCGCCTGCGCCGCGGCGAGGCCCGCTTCGGCCGAGGCGACGCGCGCGGCGTAGTCGCGGTTGTCGAGGCGGGCGATCACCTGGCCCGCCTTGACGACCGTGCCTTCGACGACGTTCGCGCCGTCTTCGAGCGACGTGGCGACCAGGCGCCCCGACACTTTCGGCGAGAGGTCGACGACGGCCGGGGACTCGATCGAGCCGGTCTGCACGACGACTTCCGCGATCGCCGTCCGCACGGGTTTCACGGTCCTCACGAGAAAAATACGGTTCGTGATCTGCCCGGCGGGCTCTTGCGCCGCCGCCGTCGCGACCGCGAGGGCCGCCATCATCGTCATTACTGCTGCTTTCATGCTTGTCTCCTGTTGAAAATCCTGTCGTGCCGGTTCATTTCGCCGCGTCGCCGTCCTCGGCGGGGGCCTGGATCGCGGGCGCTTCATTGGCGACCGCGCCGACCAGGCGGCCCAGCGCCTCGCCCGGTTCGATCGCGCCCGTGGCGCTCAGCAGCCCGAGCCGCGCCATGCCGTGGGCGTGGACGGCTTTGTAGTACATGCCCGTGGCCTTCGTGAGCGCAGCCCGCGCGTCGAGCACCTCGACCTGCGTGTTGCGTCCGCGCGAGGAGCCGGCTTCGATGATGCGCAGCGCCTCCTTGGCGAGGTCGATGTTCTTGATCTGCGATTGGTAGAGTTCGTCGGCATATTTGAGCTGGAGCACGGCGTCGACGACCTCGACATGGGCGCGATCCTCGAGGTCGCGCAGCGTCTCGGACGCCTGGTCGCGCTTCGAACGCGCCACTTGCATCCTTCCGCGCCGCTCGAAGCCGTCGAAGAGCTTCCAGGTCGCGCGCGCGCCGAGCGTCCACTCGTCCTGCCACTCGTCGTCGACCCGGTTCGCGTAGTCGCCGGCGGCGAAGAGATCGGCGGCGGGGCCGTAGGCGGAGGCGACGATCGCGATGTTCTCCTCGGCCATGCGCAGCGCGGCGAGGCCGCGCGCGAGGTCGGGACGCAGCGCGAACGCCTTGGCGGAGGCCGCCTCGAGGTCGTGCGCCTCCGATGCGTAGGCGAGGTCGCCGGAGAAGGCCACCTCGCTCGCCTGCGAGACGCCGAGCGTCTGGAAGAGCGCGACGGTGGCGCGACGGAGCGCGTTGCGCTCGTTGATCAGCTCGGCGCGCGTGTTGGCCACCTCCACTTCGGCGCGGAGCACCTCGTAGTCGGAGACGACGCCCTGGGCGCGGCGGCTCTTCGCCGTCTGCAACACGCGATCGGACACCGCGGCGGCCTCTTCGAACACCTGCACGAGATGCTGTTCGAGGAGGACGTCCAGGTATTTCGCCGCCGTCTCGGCGACGGTCTTCTGAACCTTCTCGCGGATCGTGAAGTCGGTGCTGGCCGCGTAGAGCCGGGCGTAGCGGACGCCGGCGGCGACGGCGCCGCTGCGCCAGAGCGCCTGCGACACCTCCACGCCGAGCGCGTACTGGTCGGAATCGTCCTCGCGCGGCAGCGAAGACTCGGCGGAGGCGGAGGCGCCCACCTGCGGCAGCGCGCCCGCATACGCCTCGGTCACGAGGCCGTCGGCCTCGACGCGCAGGAGATACGTCGTCTTCAGCGAACGGTTGTTGGCCAGCGCGAGCGTGACGGCGTCGGCGAGCGAAAGCTTGCCGGAGAGCACGGGCAGCGCGTCGGCATCGGCGGCGGCCGGCGCTTCCGCGCCCGCGCCCGCCGCGCGCGCCTGGTGGCGCGTCTCGGCGAGCCGGGCGCGCTCGCGCATCAGCGAATCGACCGTCTCCCCGCCGTTCGTCGCGGCGCAGCCCGCCAGCGCGCCGATCAACGCGAGGGAGGTGGCGACCTTGACAGCCGTGCGGGCGAAGGGGGCGAGGGAGTCGTGACAGGTCCGGTTCTTCATCAAGCGAGTTTCTCCAGAAGGCGCCCGGTCAATGCGGCATGCACCAACCCGAAAAGTTCGTCGGCGAGGGCGTCGGCGGGACGGTCGTCCCGGGTCCGTTCGACGTTCATGACGAAGGAACGGCACGTCCCTTCGAAGATCATCAGCAAGTGGAGCGGAGGAAGCTTGTGGAAGACGCCCGCCTCCACTCCCTTCTTGAAGAAGGCGCATCCGAGCGTCTCGTAGCGCTTGAACAGCGTCATCAGCTCCGGATTGAACATCGGCGTGCCCGGCTTCCATCCCTTGGCCATCTCGAAGACGAACGCCGCGCGCAGGAACGAGCCGTGCAGCCGGTGGTGGCTGATCCACGTCTGCGTCAGCGCGCGCAGCGCCTCCACCGGACATCCCGCCAGCGGCATGACGGCTTCTTCGATTTGCGCGTTGCGGATCGTGGCGACGCGCAGGAAAACCTGGTGGATGAGCTCGTCCTTGCCGGAGAAGAAATTATAGATCGATCCGACTGCGAACTCGGCCTTCTTCGCGATGTCCTCGATCGTCACGCCGGTGATCCCCCGTTCCGTGAAGATCGCCTCCGCGGCGTCCAGGATCTCCTGGCGGTGCTGCTCCCGCTCGCGCTCCCGGCGCGTCATCGTCTTCTTGTCGTCGTCGTCCATGTCCATGCACTCCGTTTCGTTCCGGCGGAAACAGCCGGAGGCCTTTTTGAATTGGAGTTCATTATTCTGAATTCCGATTCATGTGTCAAGACTGAAATTGCAATCGGGCAGTCGCCGAGGTAGGCTGAAAGTGTGGGTGTGGGAGGGTGTGGGAGGGGAAGTGATTAAGGCGAAGGATTAGGATGGGAGTATGGGGAGGCTTTGTCGTAATCCTTGTCGTGATCTTTGTCGATCCCGCGTGAAGCGCGAGTGTGGGCGTATCGGTGTGGGAGTCCCTGCGTCTGCCGTACTCGTACACCTACTCTTTCACTCGAATCTTGTCTCGAATCCCGGATTGGCGTGTACGAGTACGTGTACGAGAACGAATGGGAACACGCCCCACGCCCTCCTCGGGGGAGCGGGCAGGCGACGGGGCGGAACAGACCTGCTCGCGAAGCATTTCCCCCAGGGGCGCGCAGGCCCTGCGCGCCGCCGGGCAACCCGTCGTAGCCGGGTTGGTACTCCGCAGCCAGTACGACGCGACCGGTTCCGAAGCGGTCGGTACCGACGCGGCTACGACGCGTCGTCCACTCGAAGTGCCGCGCCATTCGCCTCGGGATTCGCACGGCTGTGAACGCCGGCAGCCGCCGCCAGA
The DNA here is from genome assembly GCA_012514445.1 of Lentisphaerota bacterium. Classification (GTDB taxonomy): domain Bacteria; phylum Verrucomicrobiota; class Kiritimatiellia; order RFP12; family UBA3636; genus JAAZAI01. The sequence continues at coordinate 4,799 of JAAZAI010000222.1, read as the reverse complement.
CAACAGCGTCTTGCCGGGGCGGCTGCGCCCCACCGTGCTCCGAGCCGTCCAGGTTCAACGGGGTCTGGGGTGCCCCCAGCCACAACTCCTCCCTACTCGCTACGCACCACTCACTTCTCTCCGGACTGTCTCCGGCAGCCTCACCCCGCGGAAGTGAGCAGCAAGGACGAGGGGTCGCGGCCGAGCTTCTCGACGATGACCTCGACGCGGCGCTTCAGCTCGCGATCGGTCTCCATGCGCCCGGGAATGGTCTTGCAGGCATGGACGATCGTGGCGTGCGTCTTCTCGAAGGCCGCCGCGATCTCGGGCAGCGACCCGTTCGTGAGCGTGCGGCAGAGGAACATGGCGATCTGGCGCGGCAGCGCCACGCTCTGCGGGCGCTCCTTGCTCGTCATGTCCGTGAGGCGCAGATCGTAGTCGTCCGCGACGACGCGCTGGATGTCGAGGAAGGTCAGCTCCGGCCGCTTCTCGAAGTCGATCATGTCCTTGAGCAGGTTGCGGAGCACATCGACCGTCAGCTCCTGGCGCGCGAGCGAGGCGTAGCAGACCGAGCGCGTGATCGCGCCTTCGAGCTGGCGCACGTTGGAGGTGATGTTCTCCGCGATGAAGGTCAGCAGCGGATCGGCCAGGTGGATCGTGGCGTTGCGCTGCTTGTATCGCAGGATCGCCATGCGCGTCTCGAAGCCCGGTCGTTCGATGGAGGTGATGAGCCCCTGCTGGAACCGGGAGACGAGGCGCGCCTCGAGCCCCTGGATCTTGTTGAGCGGGCGGTCGCTCGTCATGATGATCTGCTTGTGCGCGTTCTGCAGCGTGTTGAACGTGTGGAAGAACTCCTCCTGCATCGTGTCCTTGTCCGCGAGGAAGTGGATGTCGTCGATGAGCAGCACGTCCGCGTTGCGATAGCGGCGGCGGAAGTCCGCCATCATGTTGTTGCGGATCGAGTCGATGAAGTCGTTGAGCAGCGCTTCGGAAGTGATGTAGCAGACGACCGCGTCCGGATTTTGCGAAAGCACGCCATGGGCCACGGCCTGCATGAGGTGCGTCTTCCCCAGACCCGTGTCGCCGTAGATGAACAGCGGGTTGTACGCATTGCCGGGGTTCGACGCCACCGCGGCCGACGCCGCGTGCGCGAAACTGTTCGAGGGGCCGATGATGAAGTCCGCGAACGTGTAGTTTGGGTTGATTCCGTTCCCGAAACGCGATGTGCGTGAGGGTCCCGCGCCCGGACGCCCCCGCGCCGCCGCAGGCTCCGGCTCCGGCGCTTCCTGCGCCGCGGGCGTGCGGCTCGAGTCCACCGTGATCTCGATGGCCGACACCCGTTCCGCGGAGTCGATCCGCGCGGCGTCGAGAATGTAGGGGAGATAGTTGTTCTCCACCCACATCTTGAGCATCTCGTTGTCCACCGCCACCGCGAGCACCCCGTCGCGAAGCGACACCGGGGAGATCACCGCGATCCAGCGGGAATACACGTCACCGTCCAACGATGTCTTCAACCTCGCCAGCGCGGCCGACCAAATCTCCTCGTGCAATTCCACCGATGACTCCAAAATTCGTTCGATCCGTCGATGCCCGCAAAGGCGGACACGGACAAGGACTCCAACTGCAACGCGCACTTTTCACCGGCCCGTCAGAGGCGCGGCGGCAGAGTCCTCTCCGTCGAAACACCGAGGATGTTCACATAGAGCGCCCCCCCTGCGCAAGGCAAAAGAATCTTCCCTTTGTGAACAGGTTATCAACAGCCCCGGATCCCGCGCTTATCCGCGCACCCTTTTCGGTCGCGAACGCGACGTACTCCCCCTCCCCGCCCCGATGCCCCGAAACGTCATAAAGACATTGCATCCAAATGGCTTAACGTGTCCGCCGCCTCGACGCAAGCCGCTCGGCATCCTCATTTGTCGATTTTGCATCACATTGAACTACAACGATTTGCATGAACAAACCTTTCCGGAGGCGCTTCAAAAGCCTTTGCGCACACTTTTTCAAACGCGCGCCAATCCCGAAGCCGGTCGCGGCGCATCCCAGTCGCGAATCCCGGTCGACGCACCCCGCCATCCCAGATTTCAGTTGCCTTTCTTCGCGCGTTCGCAAATACTCTTGCGCATGAAGAAATTAACAGCCCCGCACCTGCTCCTCGGGAGGCCCGTCGTCGAACCCGACATCCGCTATGCCACCGGCTTCTCCGCGCCTGACGATGTTGCCGTGCTTCTCCTCCCCCGCAAGACCGTGCTCGTCGTCTCCTCGATGGAATGCGGGCGCGCCCGAGTCCAGGCCCCGGGCTGCATCGTCGAGACGCCCGCCTCGCTCGGCGTGGCTCCGGCGCGGCGCGGCCAGCCCGCGGCCTGGGCCGTCGCCGCGGCCGAGCGGTACGCGCAGGGCGGCGTGCAGGTCGATTCCTCCTTCCCCCTCGGCGCCGCGCGCGAACTCGAGGCGCACGGCATCGCCGTCGCCCTCGCCGCCGAAAGCCCCGTCGCGCGCCGCCGCGTCGTGAAGACGCCCGACGAGATCGCCAAGATCGCCCGCGTCCAGAAGGCCGCGCGCGCCGCGATGCGCGCCGTCGGCAAAGCCATCCGCGAAGCGGAGGCCGACCCGCGCGGACGTCTCGTCTGGCACGGCAGATTGCTCACGTCGGAGGCCGCGCGCGCCATCGTCCGCGACGCGGTGCTCAAGCACGACTGCATCGACGAGGAGACGATCATCGCCGGCGGCGCGCAGGCCGCGGATCCGCACGAGCGCGGCCACGGCCCGCTCATGAGCGGCGACTGGATCGTCTGCGACATCTTCCCGCGCAGCCTCGAGACGGGCTACTGGGGCGACATGACGCGCACGTTCATGCACGGGCGCCCCTCGCCCTGGCACGCGGCACTCCACCGCGCCGTGCTCGCCGCGCAGCGCGACGCGCTCGCGAGCGTCCGCCACGGCGCCGACGGCGCCGCCATCCACGACGCCGTGCGCCGCAGTTTCGACGCGGTCGGCTTCCCAACCGGCACCGACAACAACGGACTCCCCTTCGGCTTCATCCACGGCACAGGCCACGGCGTGGGCCTCGAAATCCACGAGGAGCCGCGCCTCTCGCCCAAGGGCGGGCGTCTCGCCGAAAACATGGTCGTCACCGTCGAACCCGGCCTCTACTACCCCGGTCGCGGCGGCGTCCGCATCGAGGATCTCGTCGTCGTCGGCCGCGACGGCCCGCGCGTGCTGTAGCGCGGCCCGGGCATGATTTGATCTCTCATTTTGTTTTTCATTATGGTTCCGAAGAAGACGATCGCCGCCGTCTTCGGCGCCATTGCAACGCGGATCACGACTCGGCCCGATTCCAGACGGCAGACATCAACGCCCGGCGTCGCGTGGAACTCCGGGGAAACCATACTTGCCCCATACTTGACCGATCACGCACCCTATAGGCATGGAAGCGGAGTTGTGGTAGAATGCGAATCGTGAAAGCGATCTTCAAAATCCTGATCCTGTCGGCGGCCTGCCTCGCGGCGGCGGCGGCGGTGAAAAGCGCGAAAACCCAGGAAAAGACCATGAACCCCTTCGACCTCAGCCAGGCGTCCTCCTGGAACCCCTTGACCCCGGAAGAGGAGCTCGTCATCGTCAAGCGCGGAACCGAGGCGCCCTTCTCGGGCAAGTACGACCGTCATTTCCAAGCCGGCGCCTACGTCTGCCGCCGCTGCGGCGCGGCGCTCTACCGCTCGGAGGACAAGTTCGACGCCGGGTGCGGATGGCCCGCCTTCGACCAGCAGGTCCCGCGCGCCGTGATGCGAAAACCGGATCGCGACGGCCACCGCACCGAAATCCTCTGCGCAAACTGCAACGGCCACCTCGGCCATGTCTTCGTCGGCGAGAAGCTCACGGGCACGGACACGCGGCACTGCGTCAACTCCGTCTCCATGGACTTTGTGCCCGAAAAGGACTTCGAGAAGCGCTTCGGCACCGCGGTCTTCGCCGGCGGCTGCTTCTGGGGCGTGGAGTTCTTCCTCCAGCAGGCCCAGGGCGTCGTGCGCGCCGAAAGCGGCTACACCGGCGGCAGGACCGAGTCACCCACCTACGAGCAGGTCTGCAGCGGCGGGACCGGCCACATCGAAGCCGTCAAGGTGATCTTCGATCCCAAGCGAACGACCTTCGAGGCGCTCGCCAAGCTCTTCTTCGAAATCCACGACCCCACACAGGTCGACCGCCAGGGCCCCGACGTCGGCGAACAGTACCGCTCCGCAATCTTCTACAAGGACGCCGACCAGAAGAAGGCCGCCGAAAAACTCGTCGGGCAGCTCCAGACCAAGGGACTGAAGGTCGCGACCCGCCTCGAGCCCCTCGGCGCGTTCTGGCCGGCCGAGGCGAACCACCAGGACTACTACTTCCGCAAAGGCACCCTCCCCTACTGCCACCAGCGCGTCAAGCGCTTCGACTGAGATCGGATGCAACGAGACGTCATGAAACGCAAGAACCTCTGGCCCCTCATCCTCTTCGCCCTGGCGTTCGCCATCGCCCTCGTCGTCTTCGCCGACGCCCTCCCGGCGACGGCCGTCCTCCAGGCGCCCGACGCTACGCCGGGCTTCGGCCGCACGGGCCTGCTGCGGCGGATGCTGCCCTTGCTGACCGGCGCCCAGGCGTCCGTCACGCACGACGATCTGCTGAAAGTCTTCCCGGCTCTCGTCTACCACGAGCTCAGCTTCATCCTCTCCACCGCGCTCGCGGCTCTCGCGATGGGCGTCTACCTGCGCGTCCTCGGCCTCCCCGCCGGCGTCTGCATGGCGGGCGGCCTCGCGATGGCGTTCTCCGGCTACCACTTCACGCTGTTC
>JAAZAI010000221.1 GCA_012514445.1 Lentisphaerota bacterium | reverse complement strand
TCCCCAGCCACAACTACACACCACGCTCTACAAACTTCTCACTGGGTAGGAAACGGGGTCTGGGGTGCCCCCAGCCACAACTCCTCACCATGCTCCACTCACTCCTCACTGGTGTCGGGCGGTCGCCGAGCGTGTTCTCTACGTTCGCTGGGCATTCGGCTTCACCCCGGCGACGGACCGATTACCTGTCCAGGTCTACTTGACTCGCACGACATGGCGGAGCGCCGGACGTTCGCCGGGCGCGACGCGCTGGACGATCCCGTACCAGCGGGGATTCCATTCGTGGCAGTCCTCCGACCAGGTCAGGCGCGTGGACGCGCCATCCGCTCCCTTGTGCCGCCAGATGATCGACAGTCCGAGGTCGCCGGATTCAGGCCAGGCCGAAATGCCCATCAGGGCATACGGGATGAAGCACTCCGCGACGAGCCCGCCCTCCGCAGCGGTCCAGACACCGCGGAGACCGTCGCCGGAGGCGCTGGTCTCCCCCTTTTTGATCTTGACGGCACCCTTAGGCGCAAAGGACATATCGGCCCAATAATAGGGTCCTGCAGTTCCAAGCTGCGCGGCGGGCCTGGGGTCGAAGAAGAGCGTGACCGTGTCGTTCGTCGACACGCCGCGTCCGCACAGAGCGATGTGGATTCCGGCTTCGCCGGATTTGAAGAAAAATACGGACTGCTCCTCCTCCGGATTGACGCGGTTGTCGACAGGACCGCGCCATCCGCGCGCCTGGCAGGCCAAGCCGACTGGCACGGCGGGCTGGTCCGACCACTCCCCGAGCCGGCCATCGACCTCCGCCTCGCCGACGGGGGCGATCCCGACAGCCGTGTAGACGACCTCGGCGACCGCATAGCCCGTCCGCCCGCCGTCGTCGAGCTTCTCCACAATGGGGATTCTCCCGACCGGACTGTCATCGGGAATCCGCACAAGTCTCTCCTGCACGCCTGCCTTCGTCCGCAGGGCCACCGCGACCTCCCGACCCTCGACAACGGCGCGGCGCGGGACGAAATCGCCTTCCACTTCAAATGGGCACGGCACGCTGTGGACGTGGCTGCGGCCTCCAGAGAAATCGACCACGGAAATGGGAATCAGCTCCTGGCTCAAGTAGACGTCGTTGGGAAAGCGGAGAAGATCCTCCGGGACGACCGCGTCAGGCCATCCGACGTCGAACGAAACGCTCTCGCCGGGTTCAAGGTCGTAGACCATCTTGCAGGGCGCCGCGATCCTGGCGGCAGTCGGCGCGTAGGGCTCGAGACGACCTGAACGTCGCTGGTCCGCCCTGTTGACCGCGGTGATGCGCGAGACGACGCCCTGGTCGGTCCATCGGCTCGCGCCGGCGATTTCAAGCGGCGCTTCCGTTTCATCGCCGGCGATGGCGGAGAAGACCGCCTTGGCGATCTGGAGGTGCCCAAGCGCGTTCGGGTGAATGGTATCGCCGCGTCCGGACGTTTCGAGCAGCGTGCTGAACGGCTTGCCATAACTGGTCGGATACAGCGGCCAAAGCGACAGGGCCGATTCGTCAACCGAATTCCCTCCCCTGCCCCAGACGGCTTGAAAAGTCTGCGCGACGGGGACGCCCAGACTTGCTCCGAGGTCCGCGACGGCGCGGGCGTAGCCGAGGGTTCGGAAGGCGTGTTCCGAAGGATCTGTCGAGCCATCCGGTCCCGATCGCAACGTGCTGATGTGCGGCGTGGGCTGGAGATAGATCGTATCGGCCCCGAAGCGTTCGCGAAACTGTGCCGACACCCACTCGTATTGTTCCAGAAAGGCGCGTAGCGGCACGAAGCAGATCTGGTCGTTGAGTCCGTACATCAGCAGGCCGAGATCGGGCTTGATCTCCTGGACGTCCCGGTCGAAGTTCCTGACGGTGGCATCGATCGAGCGTCCCGAGTAGGCTTTCTTCACCACCGTGATGTTCGTGTTTCCGGTGGCGCGTTCCAGCATTCTGGCGAGCATCGCCCCGTAGTCGCCCGTGCTGGTGACCGAATCGCCCATCAACAGGAGAGTGAAGGGCTCTCCTCCCAGCAAGGCACCTCCCCGCCTCGGCAGTCGCTTCGCGACGTCCTCTCCGCACAGCTCCGGTGGCGGCGACATGGCGAGAAACCGAAGTTCGGTGTTGACGGGCGGTCCGAGATCGACTCGGTGGATGCCCTCGGCCAGCGGCTTCACGGCGACCCGGTCATCGACCACGGGAAGCGTGTCGGTTCGCGTCGGACCAAAACCTTCCGCTGTGATCGTAGAGACATGACAGGCGACTTCATCCGCGTCGATTTCCGCGCGGATGACGGCGACCTCGTCGGTGAAGACGAACGGCGTCTCCACCTTGGGCTTGGGGGCTGCGGAAGCGAGGCTTGCGACGGCAATGGACAGCACGCCGATCGGCACGGCGAGGCGCAGGGAGCTGGCGCGTGTGCTATTCAAACCGGATCGAACCCCAGGCGGACGGCGTGAACCACGATTCCTGCGGCAGGTCGTTGACGAGGTTCGTGTCCTTGTTCGCCCAATACGTGCGGGCCACGTTGATGGCGCCGGCCGCGTCGGAGGCGATGAAGCCGAAGTCGCCGCGCAACTGCAGCCCCTTGACGGGCTTGAGCCCTAGCGCGGACAACGGCAGGGCGGCTTCGACGATGTATTCGCGATCCGTCTTCACGATGCGCACCGCGGCGTCCGCCAGGACCTCCACGCGGTCGAAATGCTTCGGCGCCACCGGCGACGTGTAGTCCACGGCGGCCTTGGCGTCGGCACCAGGGTCGACGGGCTTCATCAGCACCGCAACGGGCTTCCCGCCAAGCTGACTCATCACCACGCGGATGTCGCCGGCGCCGGGATCGCGCCGTTTCGCATGGGCGGGCGTTCCGTCATCGAGACCGAGCTGCAAATCCACGGCGTCGCCGGTCTTGAAGAGGCGTGTGAAGTCCTTGCCCTCGTTGAGCCAGGGAGAATCGTCCTGCACGGAATAAGTCACGTAGAGATGAGTGTCGTCGTACGCCATGCGGGCCGTCCCCTTGAGGGGATAGCCGACTCGGTCGATCGTGAGCGCGGGTACTCCCTCCCAGTCGTCGAGGCGTCCGTTGACCGTCGGCGGCGCGTCGAAGCGCTGCACGGCATAGACCTTCGGAGGCGCCTCGCGATCCGCACGGGCGAGGTTGTCGCGGTCGGCGGCGGCGAGCTGCTCCGCAGTAATCGCGAGTTCGCCAGCGTCGAAGCGACGGATGGACTCGAGTCCGTTCACGGCGAGGATCATCGCGGCCTGCCGGGGGAATCCCGTGGTCATGCGGACTTTCCCGTCGGCCTGCTTGCCGAACCAGCCGTTGAACGGCTCGCCGCCGTGGGAGAAGTTCTCCATGGGCATGCCGACCAGAGCCGACTCCTTGTCGGGGAGGGATTCGCCGGGGAGGCGTCCGTCCTGGAACATCGCTCCGACGAACAACCCGTCCGTGGTCATGATGAAGTCCTGCCCGAGATTGCCGCGCATCAGGAACACGCGGCCGACCTCGTCGTTGACGTGCGCGACGCCCGCGATCTTGAGGGGGCCGATCACGCTCCCCGGCGAAGGCATGGGGGCGCGGTGCGACCCGTGCACGCCTGGATAGGG
>JAAZAI010000220.1 GCA_012514445.1 Lentisphaerota bacterium | reverse complement strand
TAACGTCTGGTCCACCCAGGGGCAGGTGGAGATTCACGCCGCTCTTGGCACAACCGCTCAATCCGAGATCGAATGTACATTGATAAAGCCCGCTTTTCTTCGCGTTCTTGTACTTAACTTCAAAGGTGTCAGTGCGGTTGAAGCCTCCAGAACTCGGTCCCACCACTTTGGTCCAGCTTTCGCTGAGTTGGTCGGCAGCAAGACAGACCGGCATGATGTTGGCTTTCAGGGTGACGTCATAGTCTTGGACAACGAAATCCTCGTTCCGCACATCCTTGTGGAAAACCACAAGGGCTTGCCCTGGATCATCGGGATCGCATGGATCCCCGAAATCGGTTTGGTGTCCTTCAAACTGCTGAGGGCTGTTGTCGGCGACGGTAGAAGAGGCCTCAATGAAGTTCACCTTGACGACCGTGTATTTAGCCTCATCCTTGCATCCGTTGATATTATGCTCCGCCAGGATCACTCTGTCGCGCACCGCCCCGGACGCTGCGTGCCCGTGGAGCCAAAACGACTTGTCGCCGATTTCGTTGGCCTTGTAGGAAGACTGCGCCGCCTGATAGGTCGTCCCGATCTTCTCGAGCAAATGACCGGGCGGGAATGTGAGGACGATCCTTTCTCCGTCAGGGCGCTTGGCGGGCATACAGCGGATCCTGACGGGCTTCATCGCCGCCACGCAGGCCGGATCAAACCCATTTGCGCAGTCGGCGTAGCCGACAAACGCCCCTTCCGTTTCTTCCTTGTCTTCTCCAACGCCGTCGATCTCGACATCCACCTTGAACAGGAAGATGTTGCCTCCGGCCTTGTCCTCCTCGTTGCTTTGACTGCGGACTTCATACCCCTTGCTGCCACCGACGGTCATTTCAAACGACGCGGGATTCGAGCTGATCAGATTCCAGCCCGGAGCAGGATTGACGGCGACATTGGCCTTGAACGCGTCAGAGACATTTGCAGTCGTGATGTGGAAATCCATCCCAACTGGCACACCTCGACGACCCCGGGCGTGCTCGAACTGGCTTCGACATAGTCGTTGCCCGCCGACGCCGCCACAGCCCCGACCGCCAGAAAACTCGCCCCGACCGCAAGACCGCATTGAAACCAATGTTCCGAGAACACGCGATACTCCATTCGATATCATTCCCTGAACCCTGAAGCCTGAACCCTTTCCCCTGGCGCTTCGGGAGCGCCAGGCTAGTACAGCCCGCCGGTGGAGGGCATCCAGGTTTCGTTGCGGAGGGTCATCGCGTCGGGGAGGCCGAGCAGGCGGCGGAGCACGGGGAGCGGCTCCACGGTCTGCTGGCTGGCGCCGCGGTGGAAGCGGAAGGTGGCGGAGTCCATCGCGCCGTCGCTGAACTGCCTGATGTCGTCGTAGCGCGCGCCCGAACCGTCGAGGCGCGCGAGGCCGGACCAGTCGCCGTCGGGCGCGGTGCGGCGGGCGACGCGGGCGCGGACGCCGGCGAAGCTGCCGCGGTCGGGCTGGTCGTCCTTCGTGTGGCGCATGGCGTCGCGGCCCTCCCGCCAGTCGTCGACGGGCGTGAAGGAGGAGGCGATGGCGGAGCCCATCGAGTCGTCGATCGCCTCGGCGGTCGCCTCGACGGCGGTATCGGTGTCCGCGCGGTGCAGCTCGGCGAGCAGGAGGATGCCGGCGGCGACGACGAGCACGCCGACGATGGCGATGACGAACTCGACCATCGCCTGCCCGCTTCGGCGGCGGGCGGGAGCGGACTTGCGCGAAACCTTGCGTGTCGGCTGTCGGTTCATTTTGCCTCCGCGTCGCGCATGGCCTTCTGACTCGATTGAGATAGCGACGAGGATTAGGAGTACGATTAGGATTACGATTACGATTACGATTAAGATTAGAACGCGATGTGGACCTTGACCTTGTCGGGGAAGAGCTGGCGGACGCGCTGTTGCTCTTCGACGGGGAGCTGGCAGTTGTTGACGACGAGCCAGCGCAGTTTCTTCATGCGGCCGATGCCTTCGGGGAGCTTGACGAGCGGGTTGCCGTCGAGGTCGATGCGATGGAGGTTGGGCATGTCGACGATCGCCTCGGGAAGTTCGGCGATGCGGTTGGCGCCGAGGTCGAGCTCTTCGAGCGCGGTCATCCCGAGGACGGCCTCGGGAAGTTTTTCGAGCGCGTTGCCGCGCAGGTAGAGGCGCTTGACGTTCTTGAGCTGGGCGGCCTCGGGCGGCAGATCGGCGAGCCGGTTGTGATTGAGGCGGAGCCATTTGAGGCCCGCGAGGCCGCCGATGTCGGGCGACAGGGCGGCGAGGGCGTTGCGGTCGAGGTTGAGATACGTCAGATCCTTGAGCGCCCCGAGCGGCGCGGGGAAGTTGGTGATGCCGTTGTCGGAAAGGTACAGGTGGCGGAGTCCGGACAGCGCCGCGAAGGCGTCGGGAAGGGATTTGAGGCCGGTCTCGGCGAGGTCGAGGCTTTCGAGCGCGGCGAGCGAGCCGATGGCGGCGGGGAGCGCGGCGGCCGCGGGCTGCCCGCGCAGGGAGAGCTTGCGCAGGGCGGCGTGGGCGGCGATCCCCTCGGGGAAGGCGGCGAGCCGGGGGGCGGTGGAGAGGTCGAGGCACTCGACTCCGGCGCCCAGACGGGCGGCCTCTTCGAGCGAGGTGGCCGTGACGAGCTTGTCGGGAGCGGCCTGCGGGAAGCATCCGGAAACGAGACCCAGCGACGCCGCGGCGAGGGCGAGAAAAGGCGACAGTGGCTTGTTCAAAATAAAATCCTTGAGTTTCGGCGAAAATCCGGTAGCATATTGTCCTAAAGAAGGCGTATCAGTTTACCGAGCCGCCATTATAGAACACCCCCACGTCTTTATCAACCCCCAAGCACGGAAATACACATGAGCAAGTCAATCTGGATCGCTGCCGCCGTCGCGGCCGTCATGACCTCGGCATCTTTCGCGGTGACGCCTTCTTCGAGGGACACGGACAACCTCGACTTCGGGCTTCTCGAAGGCGACCTGAGCGGCTGGCACCTGGCGGTCTACGGCGCCGGCGCGACCCGCAACCTGGAGGCCAAGAGCGGCACCATCGTGGAAAAGGAGCTCACGCGCTTCAATGTGGTCCTCGGCTACGACATCGCGCGCTGGATCACCGTGTACGGCCTCGCGGGCGTCGCGGACCTGAGCGAAGACACCGACTGGAGCAGCGACGAGGAAGACGATTCCTCGACGATCTGGGGCGTCGGCCTCTGGGCCAACCTCATCCAGTCCGAGCAACTTCCGCTCATGGAGACGATCACGAGCTACCGCCTCACGAGCGGACTCGAATATTCCTTCGCGGACTTCGACGAGGGCGCCTGGTCCCAGGTGGACGGCTTCCTCACCTTCGGGCTCATGAACGAGCTGCGCAGCTCCACCCGCATCTTCCCCGAGATGATCGGCGTCTTCGCGGGCCCCGCGTTCTCGTATGTCGACGCCGAAGGCTACGACTCCGATTCCGACAACATGTTCGGCCTGACGGTCGGCCTCGACATGATCTTCAACCGCAACGTCTACGCGGTGGGCGGCGCCGACCTCTTCGACGACGACGACGTGGTCTACGGCATGGCCGGGCTGCGCTTCTAGCCGCGCGCATCGCGGTTTCCGAGGCCAGGCCGGGTCCGCGACGGATCCGGCCGTTTCTTTGAATGGAGGCGCGGCGGCCGGCAGTCCGGCCGCGGCGGTTTGACATGATGGACAAGCATTTCGACCCCAAGACGATCGAGGACAAGTGGTACGGCTGGTGGGAGCGCACGGGCCGCTTCAAGGGCGATTCCAGCAAGGGCGGCAAGCCCTACTGCGTCGTGATCCCGCCGCCCAACGTCACCGGCATCCTGCACATGGGCCACGCGCTCAACAACAGCGTCCAGGACGTGCTGGTGCGCTGGCGCCGCATGCAGGGGTACAACGTCCTGTGGGTCCCCGGCACCGACCACGCCGGCATCGCCACGCAGAACGTCGTCGAAAAGGCGCTCAAGAAGGAGGGCAAGACCCGCCGAGACCTCGGTCGCGAAGCGTTCATCGAGCGCGTCTGGGACTGGCGCGGACAGTACGGCGGCACGATCGTCGGCCAGCTCCGCCGCCTCGGCTGCAGCTGCGACTGGGAGCATGAGCGCTTCACGATGGACGAGGGCCTCAGCCGCGCCGTCGCCGAAGTCTTCTGCCGCCTCTACGACGAGAACCTCGTCTACCGCGGCAACTACATCGTCAACTGGTGCCCGCGCTGCGGCACCGCGCTCGCGGACGACGAAAGCGAGCACGAGCCCAACGACGGCTTCCTCTGGCATGTGCGCTACCCCGTCGCCGACCGCCCCGGCGAATACGTGCAGGTCGCCACGACGCGCCCCGAGACGCTCCCCGGCGACACGGCCGTCGCCGTCAACCCCAAGGACGAGCGCTACCTCCACCTGCACGGCGCGACCGTCCTCCTGCCCCTCTCCAACAAGGCGATCCCCGTCGTCGCCGACGACTACGTCGAGCGCGAGTTCGGCACCGGCGTCGTCAAGATCACGCCGGCGCACGACGCGAACGACTTCGGCGTCGCGCAGCGCCACAACCTGCCCGCCGTGAACATCATGAACGGCGACGGCACGATGAACGAGCTCTCCGGCTACGAGGGCCTCGACCGCTTCGAATGCCGCAAGCGCATCGTCGAGGATCTGGAGAAGGGCGGCTTCCTCGTCAAGGTCGAGCCCTACAAGAACTCCGTCGGCCACTGCTACCGCTGCAGCACGGTCGTCGAGTCGCGCCTCTCGAAGCAGTGGTTCGTGCGCATGAAGCCGCTGGCCGAACCCGCCATCGAGGCGGTGCGCTCCGGCCGCGTCGCGTTCACCCCGAAGCGCTACGAGAACATCTACTTCTCCTGGATGGAGGGGATCCGCGACTGGTGCATCTCCCGGCAGATCTGGTGGGGCCACCGCATCCCCGTCTACACGTGCGCCTGCGGCCACGAATGGGCCGCGCCCGACGCGCCCGAGACATGCCCCGCCTGCGGCGCCCGCGGCGAGGCGATCCAGCAGGACCCCGACGTGCTCGACACGTGGTTCTCCTCCTGGCTCTGGCCGTTCAGCACACTGGGCTGGCCGCAGCGCGACAGCCGCGACCTGGACTTCTACTACCCCACGGCCGACCTCGTCACCGCCCCGGACATCATCTTCTTCTGGGTCGCCCGCATGATCATGGCCGGCTGCAAGTTCATGGGCCGCGAGCCGTTCGCCAACGTCGTCATCCACGGCGTCGTCCGCGACGACCAGGGCCGCAAGATGTCCAAGTCGCTCGGCAACTCCATCGACCCGCTCGACATCATCGCCCAGTACAGCGCCGACGCGCTGCGCTTCAGCCTGATGCAGATCACGTCGCCCGGCATGGACGTCTACGTCAACCTCGACAAGTTCGAGATCGGGCGCAACTTCGGCACCAAGATCTGGAACGCCGCCCGCTTCATGCGCATGCACGCCGAGAAGGCCCCCGAGGTCGACTGGCGCGCGATCGTCCGCGACGGTCTGAGCCTCGATCCCGCGCTGCTCGGGGACGACGACCGCCACCTGCTCGCCACCTGCCAGCGCACCGCCGCCACCGTCGACGAGGCGCTCGGCAAGTACCGCTTCCAGGACGCCGCGCTCGCGCTCTACGACTTCGCCTGGACGCAGTTCTGCGACTGGTACCTCGAATCCGCCAAGGCCGACCTCTACGGCGAGGACGCGGCGCGCCGCCGCCAGGTGCTCGCCATCATGGCGGACGTCTTCGGCCGCCTGCTGCGGATGCTGCACCCGTTCATGCCCTTCCTCACCGAGGAGCTGTGGCACCAGATGGGCTATGCGAACGACGACGAGTCCATCATGGAGGCGCCGTGGCCGGGTCCCTACCCCGCCGCCGACAACCTCGCGTGGAACCTCACCGAGGACGTCCGCCGCTACGTGGACGCCAAGCGCGAGCTGATCACCGCCGGGCGCGCCCTGCGCACCGAGGCCGGCATCGCCCCCTCGAAGGAGATCGACTACGTCGTCAACGCCGTGGACGGCGCGTCCGCCGAACGCCTCGCGCGCGACGCGGAGGCGATCCGCACCGCGCTGCGCGCAGGAAAACTCGACATCCACGCGGACGCGCCGCTCTCCGGCATGCCGACGGCGACCGCCGCGATCGGAGCGATCGGCATCCGCGTGGAGGGCGCGATCGACGTCGAGGCCGAGCGCAAGCGCCTCGCCGAGGAGATCGCTCGCCAGCGGGGCTTCCTCGCGACGGTGGAGGCGAAGCTCTCGAACGAGAAGTTCGTTTCGAAGGCGCCGCCCGCGATCCTCGATCAGCAGCGCGCCCGCCGCGCGGAGCTCCTCGCCGAAATCGCCCGCCTCGAGAAGATGCTTTCATCCTTGGGCTGACCGTTCAGCCCAGGGATCACTCCTCTTCGATCAGCGTCAAAACCACATCCCGCCGACGACCGTCTCGGGTCACGGTCAGCCGGGCCTGTTCTCCCGGACGGCGCGGGTCGAGCAACGCCTGCAGATCTTCGATGGTGACCACCGCGACGCCGTCCACGGCCTGGATCACGTCGCCGAAAATCAATTCCCCTCGCCGGTTGACGCCGATCCCCTCGAGTCCCGCGCGGGCTGCCAACGTACGCTCATCCACCGCGTAGATTGCCACGCCCTCGACGCCCGACCGGGCCGTCACGTGATCGGGCAGGAGGCGCACGCCGAGGCCGGCGCGCGTCACCCTCCCCTTCTCGATGAGCTGCGGCACCACGCGGGACACGGTGTCGGAGGGGACGGCGAAGCCGATGCCGGCGTAGGCGCCGCTGGGGCTGAGGATCGCGGTGTTGACCCCCACCAGCGCGCCGGAGGCGGAGAGCAGGGGGCCGCCGGAATTGCCGGGGTTGATCGCCGCGTCGGTCTGGATGACGTCGTGGATCTTGCGGCCGGTCATGGAGGTGATGGTGCGCCCGAGCGCGCTGACCAGCCCGGCCGAGAGGGTGGTGTCGAGGCCGAACGGATTGCCGATCGCGTAGACCGGCTCCCCGACTTCGAGCGCATGCGACGCGGCCACCGCGATGGGCACGAGCTTGTCGGCCGGCGCGTCGATCTTCAGGACCGCCAGATCGTAGTCCGGCGCGACGCCGACCAGGACGGCGTCGTGGCGCGAGCCGTCCGGGAAGGTGACGGCCAGCGTGCTGGCCTGGTGCACCACGTGGTAGTTGCTGACGATGTGGCCCTTCCGGTCCCACACGAACCCACAACCTGTCCCCTGCGGCACTTCGAGAAGCTGGAAGCTGAAGACCCCGCGCCGGATCAGCGCGTGGTTGGCCACGGCGACCACCGAGGGCGAGACGCGCTTGTAGACCTCTCTGGCATCGTTTTCGGGGCGGGGGGGCGTCGCCTCCGCCGCGGGAGCCGCGACGGGTTCGGCCGCAGCGGGCTCGGCGACGGCAGGCGCGGGCGCGGGCGCGGGGCCTCGTCGCGGCGCGCGCAACTGCAGAGACAGCAGGGCGAGCAGGGCGATGAGAAGGAAGGCCGGAAAGAGGGATCGCATCGGATTCATGTCGCGCAGCATAGAAAAAAAATGGCTCGTCATCGTCGGTTCTTCTTGCGGGCGGCTTGTTGGGCTTTTCTGGCCTTCTTCGTCTTTTCGCGTCGCTTCCTCTCGGCCGCATCGGTCCGGGAACCTGGATCGCGCGGTTCGTATCCACCGTCGACGCGCTCGCGAACCAGCCGGTAATGCCCCTTGATCCGCTCGACGTAGACAGCATCCTTGAGCAGAACCTCGCGGCACAATTCCAGCGCGCCGAACGACAGTTCGCTCTGCTCGGCAATTGGGTTCAAGCTGGGACCTTTGCAATCGGCGATGTCTTCGGGATCGGGATCCCCGCGCATCCATTTTGCGTAGAACTCGAGCGGCTCCCAGCCCCAGCTTATGGTGGCGATCGGAGCCTTCCGCCCCTTCTTCAGCACACTGAAAGTCACGCGTCGGCAGTCGCAATCCGGATCGGCGCAGTACAGCTCGATGAAGGCGTATTCGCCCGGCGGTAGTCCGTGCTGGGGGGCAAGCAGCGTGATGCTCCGCGTCTCATTGATGGCGATTTTCGGGAAAAACTCGTAAAATGTAAAAAAGGGCATGAATCACTGCCTCCTCTCCTCGTACGAAGAAGACCACTTTGCATGGATTTCCATGAGAACGCAAGTGTTTTATTTCCTCTCGATTCCCGACCGCCGGAAATGGTACACTGGGATCGGATTCAGCACGAGGGGCGTCATGAAAAAATCACCGAAGGAACCAACGGCAGGAGCTGCGGTCGACTGCGTGGCGCAGGAATGCACGGGCGTGGGGTATGACAAGCTCCGCATGGTCGATTTGTTCGCAGGAGCGGGCGGTCTTTCGGAAGGACTGTCCATGGCCGGCTTTGAATCGCTTTTCGCCTCGGAAATCGTGCCCGCCTACGCCAGGACCTATCAATGGAATCATTCGCGGGCGCTGGTGCAGACTGCGGACATCCGGGAACTGGATCCCGTCAAGGTCATGCGCGAACTTGACATTCGGAAAGGGGATCTTGACCTGATTGCCGGAGGCCCCCCCTGCCAGGGATTCTCCATTAACGCTCCCGTTCGGAGCACGCAAGACCACCGCAACCATCTGTTCAAGGAATACTTGCGATTCGTCGAGGCATTCGCTCCGCGGGCAGTCCTCATCGAGAACGTCCCGGGACTGGTCTCGTTTGAACATGGCGCGACGCTCCACGCGATATTGGAGGCGTTGGCGCAACTTGGGTACGGGGCCGACGTCCACATCCTCGGCGCGGCCTACTACGGCGTGCCCCAGATGCGATGGCGCACGATCATCATCGGCCTTCGTGGCAAGATCGTCCCGGCCTACGCCTTCCCGGAGCCCGTCCGCCACGCCCCCATACGCCCCAACTTCACGACCGTCTTCGACGGGCGTCCGCTTGTGAAGACCCCGACGCCCGAGACGGCGGCCCCCTTCACGACGGTTCGCGAGGCGCTCTCCGACCTGCCTCCGCTTGCGTGCGGGGAGAAAGGCGCTCCCGTCAAGGAATACGCCACGCCTCCCACGTGCGACTACCAGCGGTGGAGCCGGACCGGCAGCGGAGGCGTCTACAACCATGAAGCGTCCAATCTCTCCGAGATCAACCTCGAGCGGCTCAAGCACATCAAGCCGGGCGGAAACTGGACGGACATTCCCGACAGCATCCTGCCCGCCGGCATGAGACGGGCCC
The DNA here is from genome assembly GCA_012514445.1 of Lentisphaerota bacterium. GTDB lineage: Bacteria > Verrucomicrobiota > Kiritimatiellia > RFP12 > UBA3636 > JAAZAI01. Next base: position 4,271 of record JAAZAI010000220.1, on the reverse strand, counting down.
GAAAATCGGATCACACGAAACGCTATGGGCGCGTCGATCCCGACGGTCTCGGTTCCACCATCCTCACTAAATGCGATCCCCACTGGGGTGCGTATTTCCACTACAACCAGGAACGGGCCTTTACCGTTCGCGAAGCTGCGCGCATCCAGTCGTTTCCAGACCACTTCGTCTTTACAGGAACGATGGCCGAGCAGTTCGCGCAAGTCGGCAATGCCGTTCCCCCGCTCCTTGCCGAGTCTGTCGGCCTTTCAATCCGCAACGTTCTGCAGGAGGTTCGCTGATGTCCGGCATGATTTCCGAGTTCTTCGGCTATCCGGCGGCGGATCGTTCCGCAGACGCGTTGCGCGCGGCGGCCTCGATGACATGCCCGATTCTCGGCATGCCCTGCGCAAAAACGCTGTCGCGCGACGGCACGCGGTCCGGGGTGTGCGCCATTCGGCAGAAGACGAAGGCCACGCCCGATGTCATCTGCTGTCCAATACGTCTGTACGCAGACGACTATGCGCTCCTGAAGACGATCTCCGCCGAGGCGTTTGGGCCGGGAATGAAACTCTACGCCGGGCGAATCGCCGTGGATCGGGCGAAAATGGAAGGCGGGGCGGTGGCCGTATTCGGACACCGATGGGGAGGCGAGCTGCGGCTTCCGAAACGCAAGGGAAGCGGAAGCTATTTCGTCGACTGGGTTTTGGCCAAGTTGGACTCGACGGGCGTTTTGGAAGAGTTCGTCGCCGTCGAAGTCCAGACCATCGACACCACCGGAAGCTATCGAAACGCCCGCCTGGCCCTCCTTGGGGATCGGAAGGTGATTGCGGACACCGTCGGGTTGAACTGGGAGAACGTCTCGAAGCGAATCCTTCCGCAGCTCATCTACAAGGGCCAGGTGCTCCAGCGTGAAGACCTGTGTCGGAAAGGTCTTTTTTTCGTCTGTCCGACGCCCATCTTCAACCGTGTGATCGACCGACTGGGCGGGGTCGAGAAATTGCCGACGTTTTCTCCGCAACCCGCCTCGATCCATTTCATCGCCTACGACTTCGCAGACGCTGGCGACACCCCTGAGGGAGTCGTCAGGCCGCTTGGCATTGCGAATCGGCACGACACGACCGTCTACAAGGTTCAGGAGGCGTTTTCGTCGATTTCGCTTCCCGAGGCGAATGTCTACCAGAAAGCCATCGTTCAAGCGCTCGGGTGAGATGAAATATGCCACCTCTTGAAGAAACAATGCAGGTGACGGCGGAAGCGCGGCGCGACACACACGACGTCCAGACCTACCGGGTGCGGTCCTACGAATGCGGACCGGACGGCCGGGTGCTCTTCTCGCACCTCTGCAACTATCTGCAGGAGACGGCCTCCGTCCACGCCCAGAAGCTCGGATTTTCCAAGAAGAACTTCGAGCCGATGGGGCTGACCTGGGTGCTCACCCGCATGCGCGTGCGTCTCGACGCCTACCCCGCCTGGGGCGAGGACGTCGTGGTGCTGACCTACCCGCGCAGCATGCGCAAGCTGACCGCGTACCGCGACTTCGTGCTCTCGCGCCCCGATGGCGCGCCGATGGGCGTCGCCACCTCGGAATGGATGGTGATGGACATCAACAGCCGTCGCGCGGGGCGGCTGCCGGAGCTCGTCGGCGCCTGCGCCAACAACGTCCGCCCGCCCGTGTGGGAGGGCGAGGCGTTCGGGCGCCTCGAGTTCCCGGAGGCGGAGGACGCGATCGCGCTGAAGTTCGCCGTGCAGCATTCGCACATCGACTTGAACCGGCACGTCAACAACGTGCGCTATCTCGAATGGATGATGGAATGCGCGCCGGAGGCGGGCTCCGGGAGCCGCGTCGCGGACATGGAAGTCGTCTTCCGCGGCGAGGCCCGCCACGGGGACGTCGTCGTGGCGCGGTGCGCACCCAGCCGCGACGGCGCGCGGATGCACCAGGTCGCGACGGAGGACGGACGGGAGCTGATCACGGCGCGGACGCGCTGGATGCGGCTGGATTGACACACCTCGGCTTCGGCCGATCGCAACGGGAAGGACGCCATGCAGCAAGTTCGATACGCATTCGCCGCGATGTGCGCGGGATTCGCGCTGGCCGCGGCGCCGGCCGCCGCCGCGACGTGGCATGTCGACGCGGCGCGTCCGGACGATTCGGGCGACGGCGCGTCCTGGGCCACGGCGAAACGGACGATCCAGGCGGCGGTGCTCGCGGCGGCGGCGGGCGATGCGATCCTCGTGACGAACGGCGTCTACGGACCGATCGCCACCGCCAACAAGGCCATCGCAATCACCAGCGTCGAAGGGCCGGAGGAGACGATCATCGACGGAAGCGACATGGTGCGCTGCGCCACGCTGGGCGAGGAACTCGACACCCGGAGCACGATGCTCGGCGGCTTCACGCTGCGCAACGGGAAGGCGTTGGAGGGCGCAGGCGCGTTTGGCGGCACGCTGACCCACTGCGTGCTGATGTCCAACAGCGCGGATGAGGCCGGCGGAGGCACCTTCGCCTCGACGCTGACCGACTGCGCGCTCGTGGACAACAAGGCCTACGGCGGCGGCGGCGCGGCGTACAGCGCGCTGAGAAATTGCACGCTGGTCGGCAACGCGGCCACCTATGGCGGCGGCGCGGGCTACGGCGCGCTCGTCAACTGCGTGCTGAAGGGCAACACCGCCAGCTACGGCGGCGGCTTCTACGGCGACAGCCCGAACGGCGGCACGATGGCCAACTGCGTGGTGTCGGGCAACGTCGCGCTCCAACGCGGCGGCGGCGCCTACGGCGGCACGCTGCGCAACTGCACGGTGACCGGGAATTCAGCCGTCAACGGCGGCGGCGTGTATGGCGGCGGAATCCTGGGCGGCGCGGCGTACAATTCGATCGTCGCCGGCAATGTCGCCAGCGTCAGCAGCAACAACTGCCACGTCTTCGTCTTGCGGTACAGTTGCTCCGATCCCGTGCAGACCGGCGCCGGCAACATTCCGGTCCCGGCGTTGCTCTTCGCCGATGCGCCGAACGGCGACTGGCGACTCGTCGCCGACTCGGCCTGCATCGACGCCGGGAGCAATGCCGAGGCGCCCGCGGGGGTTGATTTGGGCGGCTTCCCCCGCATCGTCAACGGCGTGGTGGACATGGGCGCCTACGAGCATCTCGCGAACATCGTGGCAACGTTCAATCCCGGCGCCGGAAACGCGCCGGAGCCGCCGACCAAGCTCGTGACCTATCTGCAACCCTACGGCGCGCTGCCCGAGGCCACCCGCGTCGGCTACACGTTCGGAGGCTGGTGGACGGGCGTCGACGGCACGGGATCGTCCGTGACGTCCAACACGGTGGTGACCAACGTGGATCCGCACGACGTCCATGCCCGGTGGACCGCGAACGCCTACACGGTGCTCTTCGATCCGCAGGGTGGCACGACGCCCGTGCCGACGAACCGGGTCGTCGTGTACGACGCCCCCTACGGCCCCCTGGCGACTTCGACGCGGGCGGGCTTCGTGCATGTGGGCTGGCGGACGGCGCCGGAGGGCGGCGAGTCCATCGCGCCCGACAGCGTCGTCGCCTTCACCGGCGTGCAGACGCTCTACGCCCATTGGATGCCCAACGCCTTCATGGTCACCGACGATTCGTTTGCGACGGCCGCGGGCGTGACGAACGCCGTCTCGGTGGACGCGGCGGAGGACGCGGGCGATGGCGACGGCGCGCTCCGGCTGGGCGGCCCCGGCGCGCTCGACGACGGGGAGATGGCCGGGATCGAATGGACGGCCACGGGCCCGGGGCGGCTGTCCTTCGCGTGGAAGACCTTGAGCGAAGACGACTGGGACTGGCTGAGCTTCTACGAAGTTGGATCGGGGCCGACGAACCGCATTTCGGGAACAGGCACCAACTGGGTTCACGTCACGCTCAAAATCCTCGGCGCGCCCGGCGCCGTCCACGTCTTCCGCTGGGAATACGAAAAGGATCCCATCGGCGACGCCGTCGGGCTCGATAGCGGCTGGGTGGACGGTCTGGCTTGGGAACCCCTCTATGCCGTGGCCGTCGAGAGCGGCACGGGCGACGGCCATTACGCCGCAGGCGAAGTCGCCGCGCTGCAGGCCGATCCGGCGCCCGCCGGCCAGCGCTTCTGGCAATGGACGGGCGCCACCAACGGCGTGGCCGATGTGTTCGCGCCCGCCACGACGCTAGTCGTCAGCACGAACGACGTGGCGGTGTCCGCGACCTACATCCCGGTGGTGTTGCGGATGCTGGAGGTCGTCAACGGCAGCGGAAGCGGCGAGCACTGGGAGTGCAGCGCCGT
>JAAZAI010000219.1 GCA_012514445.1 Lentisphaerota bacterium | reverse complement strand
TCGCGCACGGTCTCGTCCGCGACGCGTTCGACAAGCGGCAGAAGGTGCTGCGCTTCGCGCTCGTGTTCTCGAACGCAGGCTACATGGCGTTCCCGCTCCAGCAGGAGCTGCTCGGGGACGTGGGCGTCTTCTACGGGGCGGCGGTCGTCGCCGTCTTCAACCTCGTGCTGTGGAGCTACGGTCTGGTGCTGATGAGCGGGGAGACGCGCCATGTGAGCGCCCGCAAGCTGCTGCTCAACCCCGGCGTGACGAGCGTGGCCCTCGGCGTGGCGTTCTTCCTCGCGTCGTTCAAGCTGCCGCCGCTCGCGCTGGAGCCGATGCGGGCGGTGGCGAACCTGAACACGCCGCTGCCGATGCTCATCATCGGCTACTATCTGGCGGATGCGAAGCTCGGGCGCGTCTTGACGGACGCGAAGGTCTACGGGGTGATGGCGCTGCGCCTCGTCGTCGTGCCGCTGCTGCTGCTGGGCGGGCTGCTGCTCGCGGGCGTGCGGGATCAGACGACCGTCGTCGCCTGCCTCATCGCGGCGAGCGCGCCGGCGGCGGCGGCCACGACGATGTTCTCGGCCAAGTTCAACCAGGACACGATCCTCTCCGTGGGCATTGTCTCCTACTCGACGCTGCTCTCGCTGGCGACCATGCCGCTGGTCGTCGGCCTGGCGCGGTACTTGACGGCCTAGTCGGCAACTGACATGAAGAACGATGTTTCGAAGAGGCTTTTCGTTTGGTTGCGAGGTTCGGCTTCTCTATTGTCTTCACTGGAAATTGCGATTCTGGGCCTGTCGGCAGTCGCCGCTTTTGCGGAGATTCCCGTCCGGCAATTCGTGGCTGAAGATTTCCAAGGCATGGGCGGCGGCGTTGTCTGGGAATCCAGTGACGTCCGCTCCACGTTGTCTTCAGAGCACGCCGCCACGAACGGCTGGAGTCTTGCCTGGAGAGACGGTGGCAGGGTCTGCTTTGACGCCTCGACATCTCCGATGGCTTTTCCAGACTCCGCCACGGGCCGTGTGACGCGCGTCTTCGCCGTGGCGGTCTGCGAAGAAGCCGCAGACCACGCCACCTTGTTTGACGCCCCGTGCTCGGTCAGGTTCATGCCTTCGCCCTTCCTGTGATGGAGGAATTCCAGATCCAGACCGATCCGCGCACGGCGGACACCGACGGCGACGGCTTCGACGACGCCTTCGAAGTCGCCAACGGCATGGATCCGATTGTCCCGGTTGACTTCACGCCCGTCGAGCCCGACGTGAACCAGAACGGGATCATCGACCTCTGGGAGGACGCGCCGTATTTCGTGTCCTTCACGGATGTCGACCACGATGGCTTCGACGACATCTACGAGGCGAACTACCTCGAACCGGTCTCCGCAGACAACTTCGACGTGGTCGTGGAAGTCTACACGACGCGCAGCGCGGCGCTGACGTGGACGACGGGGAACGAGTCGCAGGGTTTCGTGCTCCGGGCGAGCGCCAGCACGTCCGTCCGCCTCCGCCTGCCCTTCGGCGGAGACACGCAGATCGCGCTGATCTGCTCGCCGACCGGCGGCGTGGAGGCCGTGGAGTCCTTGTTCGCATCGCAATCCATGCAGGTGCCGGCGTCCACCAACGCGATTTCCGATTTCTGGAAAGCGCGAATTCGCGTCGACTACGCTTCGGGCCACACTCCGGACGGCCCCTTTCTGGACGACGGCAACGGTCGGTTCGTCGAAATCGTCAATCCGTCCGCCGCCATCATCGCCGCGCTGC
>JAAZAI010000218.1 GCA_012514445.1 Lentisphaerota bacterium | reverse complement strand
TTCTGCTACGAACGCACCCGTGCAGTCGATGGAGCACACGTCAGCCGCGGAACGACTGCGGTCGTTGAAGGCTTTGTTGGACGAAGGGCTGTTGACGGACGAGGAATACGAGGCGCGGCGAAAGCTTCTCATCGACTCGCTGTAGCCATTGGAGCGTCCAGCGTCCGCGTTCCGCGGACGGCCATTCGCGAGGACCGCTTGTTTCGCCCTCGGCAAGGTGCTACAATCGCGACATGAAACGGTTCTTCAACACCGCCGGCCCGTGCGTGCCGGGAGAGCACTATCTGCTGGACGCCTCCGAGCGCCTGCTCGAGGTCGTCGATCTGATCCAGCGCAAGCAGTACTTCGTGATCCACGCCGCGCGGCAGAGCGGCAAGACCACGTTGCTGCTCGACCTGCGCAAGACGCTGGAAGCGGAGGGAAAACACCGAGCGCTCTATTGTTCGCTGGAGTCGCTTCAGGGCGTGACCGATCCGTCGGTCGGCATCCCGGGCATTCTGGACGCGATCCGGGCGGCGGTGATGGCGCATCCGGAGATCGGCAGTCTCGCCAACACCGTGACCGCCGGCGATGGCGAGGGATTCACTCTCGCCTTGCGGGCGGCGCTCACGCGCCTCTGCGCCGCGCTGGACAAGCCGCTGGTGCTGCTTCTGGACGAGGTGGACTGCCTCACGGAGGGGACGCTGATCACGTTCCTGCGCCAATTGCGCGACGGCTTCGTGAACCGCGCGGGCGGGTCGCCGTTTCCCAGCTCGGTGGCGCTCGTCGGCATGCGCAACATCCGCGACTACAAAGCCCAGGTCCGCCCCGGTGGCGCGACGCTCGGCTCGGCCAGCCCGTTCAACATCGCCTCGAAGTCGCTGACGCTCGCGAACTTCACCGAGACCGAGGTCGGCGCGCTCTACGCGCAGCACACCGCCGACACGGGGCAGGTCTTTCCGCCCGAAGCCGTGGCCCGAGCCTTCCACTGGAGCCAGGGCCAGCCCTGGCTCGTCAACGCGCTGGCCCACGAAGTCGTCGACGAGATCCTCGCCATGGACTACGCGAAGCCGGTGGACGCGGCGATGTTCGACGCGGCGGCCGAGCGCCTGATCCTGCGGCGCGACACGCACATCGACAGCCTCGTCGAGAGGCTGCGCGAGGAGCGTGTGCGCCGGATTGTCGAACCCGTCCTGCTGGGCGACGAACGCGACTTCGATCTGCTCGACGACGACTGCCGGTACGTCCTCGACCTCGGCATCCTGCGCGCCGACCGACGCCGGCTCGAACCGGCCAACCCGATCTACCGCGAAGTGATCGTCCGTACGCTGAACTACTCCGACCAGTTCGTCCTGCGCGACCGGATACCCAACCGCTGGGTGGCGGACGGCCGGCTCGACATGAACGGGCTGCTGCGCGGCTTCCAGGAATTCTGGCGCGAGAACGCCGACGTGTGGGTGGAGAAGTACGACTACCGCGAGGCGGCGCCGCACCTGATTCTGATGGCCTTTCTGCAGCGCGTCGTGAACGGCGGGGCGCACATCGACCGCGAGTTCGCGCTCGGGCGCAAGCGCCTCGACCTCTGCGTCCAGATGGGGCCGCACCGCTACCCGGTGGAACTGAAGCTGCGCTACGGCACCAAGACCGAGGCGGAGGGC
>JAAZAI010000217.1 GCA_012514445.1 Lentisphaerota bacterium | reverse complement strand
TCGACGAGCACGTGGCCGTCGGCGAGCAGCGCCACGAGCAGCAGGTCGATTGCGCCGTCCTTCCCTCGGATCACCGAGCCGAGATTCGCCTTGAGCCGGTGCAGGGCGTCGCCGCCTGGGTTCGTCGTTGTCTTCGCCTCGTTCATGCTGCTCCCCTTGCGCTTGCATCGCCCGTTGAGAGCCTTAGCCTGCCCCCTGGACTCCATTCACTCGCATCCCGGTCACGGGACACTCATGTACCCCGCAGATGATACCCCGGGCGACCGCGAAGCGCAAGCGAGCTTTCAGGTCGAGAGCACTAGCGCTTCAATTCAGCAGGCGGGCTCCTGCCTGTGGGTCTCGACAAAGCTTACGACAAAGGTCGCGACAAAGCTCTTGAAGACGAATTCCACCTCACAAAAAAACCTACGCCTTCGCGCTACCGCCGGGGGCGTCCGACTGCTTCGCCTCGACGGGCTCAGCGGCGGCGACGGTGCGCAGGATCTCCGGGGCGATCTTGACGAAGAAGCCCCGGGCGCCGCCGTTGATCACGATCCAATCGAGGTCGAAGATCGAAGCCTCCGCGTAGACCGGCACGCGCTTGCGAAACCCGAAGGGGCTCGTGCCGCCCACGAAATACCCGCTCGTGCGCTCGGCCTCCTCCACGGTGCACGTCTCGACGCGCTTCACGCCCAGTATCCTCGCCAGCTTGTTCAGCGAGATCTCGGCGTCGCCGTGCATCAGCATGACCAAGGGCTTGCCTTCGGACGTCTTCAGCACGATCGTCTTGACGACGTGGTGCTCGGGGATGCCCATCTGCCGCGCGCACTGCGCGGTGCCTCCATGCGGCTCGTAGGCGTACTGGTGCGCCGTGTACGCCACCTGGGCCGCCTTCAGCGCCCGGATCGCCGGAGTCGTCGGAAAATCGCCTTCCCCGCCCATCGGTTCAGCCCTCGACGTCGAGCTTCGAGAAGCCGTGCGGAAGCAGTTCGCCCAGCGTCGTCTGGACGCTGCCGCTGCCGTCGAGCGTCGCGCAAAGCACTGGCATGTCCGGCGTGCAGAACTCCGAGAGCACCTGACGGCACGAGCCGCAGGGCATGCCCGGCCGCGCCTGCGCGCCGGCGGTGACCACCAGCGCCCGGAAGCCGCGCACGCCGTCCGCCACGGCGTTCATCATCGCCGCGCGCTCGGCGCAGACCGTGAGGCCGTAGGAGGCGTTCTCGACATTGCAGCCGGTGTAGATCATGCCGTTGTCGGCGAGCAGCGCGGCCCCGACGCGGTAGCGCGAGTAGGGGCAATACGAATTCAGCGCCACATGGCGCGCCGCCTCGGTCAACTTGTCGAAATCGATTGGCTTCATGCCTCCCCTCCCCTTCAGCCCTGCAGATACCCCAGGATCAGCGGCGCCGGGGCCGGCGCCGCGTCCGCGATGGCGACGGCGGCCCGCGCCGCCGCGAGAACGCCCTGCGCCTCGTCGAGGCTCCGGGCGTGGAGGCGCATGAGCGGCTGGCCCGCCTCGACGCGCTCCCCGGCCTTGACGAGCGCGTCGACGCCCACGGCGTGGTCGATCGCGTCCGCGCTCCGGCGGCGGCCGCCGCCCAGCAGCAGCACGACGCGCCCGATTCCGTCGGCATCGACGCCGGCGACGTGCCCGGCCCTGTCGGCCGTCACGTCCAGGCAGGCGCCTGCCGCCTTCATCCGCCCCGGATTCTCGACGAGGCCCGCGTCGCCCCCGTGCGCGGCGACCATGCGGGCGAACGTCTCCAGCCCCTCGCCGGAGTCGAGCTTCTGGCGGATGACGCGCATCCCCTCCCCGCGCTCGGCGCAGAGGCCGGCGAGCACGAGCATTTCGCCGCCCAGCGCGACGACGAGCTCGACGACGTCGGCGGGGCCCTGGCCCTTGAGCACCGCGATCGATTCGGCAATTTCCAAGGCATTGCCGACGGTGCGCCCGAGCGGCTGGTCCATGGCGGTGAGGAGCGCGGAGACGCGCCGGCCCATGCCGCGGCCGATCGCCACGAGCGTCTCGGCGAGCGTCTGGGCGTCCTCGCGCCGTTTCATGAAGGCGCCGGCGCCGCACTTCACGTCCAGCGCCAGCGCGTCAGCCCCCTCCGCGAGCTTCTTGGACATGATGCTGGCGGAGATGAGCGGGATGGACGGCACCGTGCCCGTCACGTCGCGCAGGGCGTAGAGCTTCTTGTCGGCCGGGGCGAGGCGCGCGGTCTGGCCGATGATCGAGCAGCCCACCGTCTCCAGCACGCGGCGGAACGCGGCGTTGGAGAGCTGCGTGTCGTAGCCGGGGATCGATTCGAGCTTGTCGAGCGTGCCGCCGGTGATGCCGAGGCCGCGGCCGGAGATCATCGGAACGGCCGCGCCGGCCGCCGCGACGAGCGGCGCCAGCGGGATGGAGATCTTGTCTCCGATCCCGCCGGTGGAGTGCTTGTCGACGGTGGGGCGCTCGAGGTCGCTCCAGTCGAGGACGTCCCCGGAGCGCATCATGGCGTCCGTGAGCACGACCGTCTCCTCGAAGGCCATGCCCTGGAAGAAGACGGCCATGGCGAAGGCCGCCATCTGGTAGTCCGGAAGCTCCCCGGCCGCGTAGGCGGCGACGAACGCGCGCAAATCGGCTTCGGGAACCGCGCCGCCGTCCCGCTTCCGCTCGATGATCCACTGGGGCACCATGCCGCATCCTCCTGGCTTCTCGTTGACAGACTGACGCCAGCATACCACCTTCCCGGTTCCCATCGCAAGCCTAGAACGGGGGATTCAGCAATTCGCCGAAGCCGCGTAACGCGCGAAGAGATGCGCGACGCGGTCGGCGTCGGTGGCGAAGGCCGTAGAGCTTGCCCTGAGCAAGCCCCGAGGTTGACGAGGGTCGCGTCGATGGGCTTGGCGACCAGGGCGTCGAGCTTGGCGTGCGCCTTCGACAGCTCTTATGAGAAGGCAAGTCAATAGGTCCGTTGTGACGGACACCGCTTTTCGTGTTCCCTTTGCGTCCTGCTCTTATCCGCACTCGTAATGAATCCGCTTTTGATTCGGTGCATGTTAGTATCCGTCGTCGGGTGCT
>JAAZAI010000216.1 GCA_012514445.1 Lentisphaerota bacterium | reverse complement strand
CGCGCCGCATCCCGCCGGTCGTCTGGCGCGGGAACGGCGCGCTGGGCGGACTGGCCTTCGCCCTCGCGTTCGCCGTCGTGGTGGCCGCGCTGCCGTCGTCTGTGTTCCTCCGCCGCCTCGACCCCAACCGCCTCTCCCTCGACTCGCTCGTCGAACGCGAGCTGGCGACGGCCGCGATGCTGGAGGAGGCCGGCCTCCTCCCCGAGCAGACGGCCACGGCGCTCACGAACGAGCTGGCGCGCCTCAACGAGACGGGCGACGCCCAGGATCCCGCCCGGGTGCTGGAGGCGCTCGACCACATCGCCGGCGACATGAAGCGCCTGGCCGAGGATGAGGCCGCCGCCGCCGCCGAACAGCTCGCGGCCCTGCAGGCCGCCAGCGCGCTGACCGAACAATTGGCCGAAGCGCTGGCCTCCGGCGATCTTTCCGAGGCCGGTTCAGCCGGCGCCTCGCAGGCGCTCGCCGACTTCCTTTCGTCGATGCCGCTTTCCGAATCGCTCGCGAGCAATCTGCTTTCCACCCTCGCGTCGTCCGCCGGATCGCTGACGCCGGAGATGCTCCAGCAGCTTGCGGAGATGCTCAAGCAGGGCGGATCGCTCAGCGCCAGCCAGCTCGCGGCCCTCTCCGAACTGCCGCTGCTCGACCCGGCGCTGCTGAAGGCCTGCCAAGGCGGCTCCCGCTCGGGCGGCTGCACGAACGGCGCGGCCTGCGCGGCGGCGCTGGAGGCCATGCTCGGCGAAGGCGCGGAGGCGGCCGCCGCCGCGCTGGCCGCGGCCGGCGTCCCGGGGCGCGGCGGCGTCTCGCGCGGGCGCGGCGACGCGCCGCTGACGTGGACCGATCCCGCCACGCGGGAGAACGCCGCTTTCAAGGAAGAGCGTCTCGTGCCGGGCTCGCGGCCGGATCTCGAGCAGTCGCAGCTCCAGGGCGTGTCGTTCTCCGCGCCCGAGACGGCGGACGCCGCGGCCCCCGTCGCGTCTGGCGTGCTCGCCGCGGACGGCGCGGCGACCGGCGGCGCGGCGCCGGCCGTGGTGCTGCCGCGCCACCGCGAGGCCGTGAAGCAGTATTTCAACGAAGGAACCCGACCATGAAATTGATGTCACCCGAAGAACTGGCGCCCATCGGCGAATCGCTGCGGCGCGTGCAGGCCGAGCTCAACCGCATGCTGCTGGGGCGCGAGGACCTGCACCGCCTCGTGCTCGCCGGCATCCTCGCCCGCGGCCACATCCTCCTCGAAGGCCTTCCCGGCCTCGGCAAGACCGCGCTCGTCAAGGCCGTCGGCGAGATCATGAACCTCGCCTTCAAGCGCGTGCAGTTCACGCCCGACCTGATGCCGGGCGACATCCTCGGCTCGCACATCCTGCAGACGGCCGCGGACGGCCGCCGCGAGATGGTGTTCCAGCCCGGCCCCGTCTTCTGCAACATCCTGCTGGCGGACGAGATCAACCGCGCCTCGCCCAAGACGCAGTCCGCGATGCTCGAGACGATGCAGGAACGGGCGGTCACGCTGATGGGCACGACGCGCGAGCTGCCGCGCCCCTTCTTCGTGCTCGCCAGCCAGAACCCGATCGAGCTCGAAGGCACGTACCCGCTCCCCGAGGCCCAGCTCGACCGCTTCCTCTTCCGGCTCCGGGTCGGCGACCTCGACGTGGAGACGGTGACGGCCATCCTGACGGATCGCCGCCATGGCGCGATGCCCGCCGCTGCCTGGCGGATGTCGCCCGAGACGCTCGACGCCTGCTTCGCCGCCGTCGACCGCGTGGCGCTGCCGACCGCCGTGGCGAAGTGGATCGCGCGGCTCGTGCTCGCCACGCACCCCGACGGCGCCGAGGCCCCGGCGCGCGTGCGCGCCTGCGTCAGCTACGGCGCCTCGCCCCGCGCGGCGATCGCGATGGCGGAGGCCGCTCGCGCCCTCGCGCTGCTCGACGGACGCCCCTCGGTGGGCTTCGAGGACGTCAAGGCCGTCGCAGCCCCCGTCCTCAACCACCGCCTCATCCTCAACTACCAGGCCCGACTCGACAAGGTCACGGCGGAGTCGCTCGTCCAGGAACTCCTCGACACGCT
>JAAZAI010000215.1 GCA_012514445.1 Lentisphaerota bacterium | reverse complement strand
TTCGGGACCAAAAGGTCAAGAGTTCAAATCTCTTCACCCCGACCACTTCTAAAGCGAAGAGAATCAAGCACTTACTCGAGATCGCGGGCAGACGGCCGGTGTCTCCGGACGACGAAGTTTGACAAGACGCGGTTCAGAAAACTGTCCGCGGAAACTTGGCGAGCGGAAAGCGCAAAAGGCGCATCCCGTTCCGTTGACTTCCTGCATTGTTCCCTCCAGGCAGGGGGCGCGAGCGGTCATTCCCGCCTATGGCGCAGCCGTGACGCATCCTGCAAGCGGCCTGAGATTTTTCAACTTCAGCAGGTTATCTGTTCTTGTTCGATATGGCGGTTGCGGCGCGGTATTGCGAAGGGGACACTCCGAGCATGCGTTTGAACTGTCTCGAGAAATGATAGATCGAGTCGTAACCTGTCTGCTCGGCAATCATGCCGACGGGGAGCGCACCGTCCGAGAGCAGTCGGGCCGCTCGTTCCATGCGAAGCGCTAGCTGGTATTGCTTCGGCGAGAGGCCGGTCGCCTGTTTGAACAGCACGCGCAGGCGTGAGGCGCTGAGGCCGGCCTGCTCTGAGACCGCGGTAATCGATCTGGTCTGTATTTGGTCGGCCACCAGAAACTGTCGCATCCGTTCGACGGTGGGGAAATGCTGGGCTTGAGAGGTTTTCCCCTTCCAAAGCGCCAGCAGATGGGCAAAGATGCGGTAGGCACATGCCGAGAGCTCTTGCTCGACACCGAGAGCTTCGACGCGCGAGAGGTCCTGAAGCTCTTGAAATAGGCTCGAAAGGTGCGGCGTGGCCTCGAAAGTCTTGAACGGCTGCTCGGGCGTGATGCCGGCCTGCTTCAGGAGCGGCAGCGCCAAGACGGCGTCGACCTCCACCCACTGGCTGTTCCAGCCCGTTGTTTTGTCAGGCCGATATGCGTGACGGATCTGCGGGAAGACGAAAATTCCCGTGTTGCTCGGTACAGCCAGCTCGCCGCTCGGTTGTGAGCGGAAGCGACCCTTCCCTCGTGTCACGTGGATGAGTGTGAGTGTCGGCAGGATGCGTCCGCTTTCCCACGAGAACAGATGGTCGTCAGGGTGGACACCGCTAGGAAATGTCGCATCGGGCCCATAGTTGTTATAGCCCAGCGAACGGATGCGGAAAGGCCACCCGCGCAAGGCCGGCGGGAGGGCCTTCCTTTTGGCACGTTCCTCGGCGCCCAAACCGCCTGCTATCTTCCCGACCTCGGTTTCGACTACCTCTGGCTCGGGAACGGCCTCGGCTTCTCCTCGAACCCGTGGGATTTGACCGGAAAGGTGTTCGACGGTGCGTCGTTCCATGCCGAGAGGCTCTCAGAGACGAAGGCCCAGGTGTTCCGTTTCTGGACGCTGTTCCGCGAGGCCTGCCCGGACATTCCGATCGAGGTGCGCGGGACGAACAACACCGCAGGGATTGACTATTCGAGCGATGGCGTTCCGCTTTACGACATCTACCGGGCCGGCTTCGGCATCACGCCGCCGCCGAACTCACCGTGGGCCGCGATAACCGGGAACTACGGCCTCGAGCTCGCCGGGCACCTCTCCCGCAACTGCGAGCTGCCCGGCGGAGACATGATGTTCCGCTACTACCTCCACGACCCGTGGTGGGTCAACACCCCCTGGTATGACCGCTACGGCGGGCTGCCGGCGGACATCTACCTGCCGATGGCGCTCAGCCGGATCTCCCGCGAAGGAAAGGCCGGAGGGGCCACGATGTTGAACCTTCTCACCATCGACAATTCGTTCGGCGGAATGCCGGACTCGTGCGTCAACGAGTCGATCCCGCATCTGCTCAAGGCCGAGAAAAACGCGCCCGACGCCCCGGCCCCGCTCGTCTGGGTCTATCCGCTCCGCGAATACACGACGACGGAGGACGCGGCGCTGCTCGCCGAGATGCATTCCGGCGACACGTTCATCTGCGCCGCGCTCAACGACGGCTTCCCGCTCAGCGGCGTCGTCTCGGCGGACTCCTTTCTCGCCCATTCCTCGGACATCTATCGCGCGAGCGTTCTCGTATCCCCACCGCCGGAGAGCGCCGCGGTGCTCGCGAAACTCCTCGCGTTCGCCGAGAGCGGCGGGCACGTCCTGTTCTACGGTTCCGCGGCTCGTCTCGCGGCGCTTCCGCGCCACCCGCGCCTCCATGCCGTCGATGCCGCCGGCCCTACCGTGAAGGCGCGCGAGGCGCTGGAGGCGTGCGGAACCGTGGTCCGGTTCGAGTCGCGCGCCGAATGGCAAGAGGCGCGCTGCATCGTGCCGTCCCGCTCGGACAACGCGCTCTTCCTTGCCGTCTTCAATCCGCACGAGACGACCGATACGCTAATCCGGTTTCCGGTTGGCGCCCCGATCCCCATCGGCCATGAGGCAGAATTCGGTCCAGACGGCCTCGCTCGCATTCGGTTCGCGCGGGCGGATCACTGCGAATGCCGTGTCTTCGTCGAACAGAAGGCCGGGATCGTCAGCGTTCGCGAGACGGCTCCTGTGAACGCGCATTTTCTCCGCCGCATTAGCGTGACGGGTCTTGAGAACGCAACCGTTCGACTTTTCCCCGAAGCGGCCTTTGTGGACGGCGCCGCCGTCACGACCGTAATAATTCCGGACATAACACCGGTACTAGACCCCGGTTGGCGCCTTGTCCGCGATCCCTCCGGCACCTATCTTGAGAAAGAGGGCGTCACGGGCGATCTGGCGTTGTTAATGACACGCTAGAGGGTCGTGCTAGCCGCCCAGATTTTGCGCAATGGAATCCTCGGTCGAGGAAATACGATTCCCTGCTCGTTGCTCACTCACAACGCAATCACCTAACCTGACTATGAATATTCCACGCAGAAAGCCGCTAACGGCTAACGTAGGCATCATCGGTGTAGGACTCGACACCTATTGGGCACAGTTCGACGGACTGCTCGACGAGATGATGGGGAAACTCTCCCAGTTTGAGTCGAAGGTCGCGGCAAATTCCGTCGCCGTCTCCAATTTCGGCATGATCGACAACGCCGAAGCCGCGTACTCGAACATCGGCGCGATGAAGGCCGCCGACCTCGACCTACTTTTCGTCGATATGGTCACATACGCGACTTCCGCGACGTTCGGGGTACTCGTCCGCGAGCTGACGTGCCCGATCGTCCTCGTCGCGCTCCAGCCGCTTTCGGCGATGCCCTACGCGAAGGCCACGACGTTCACGCAACTCGTCAACGACGACTTCTGCGCCGTTCCCGAGTTCACGGGCGTGGCGATCCGCTTCGGGAAGCCCGTCGCGGACGTCATCATCGGAATGCGCGGGGACGACGCATCGGCCGATGCCGGGATCGCGTCGTGGTGCCGCGTTGCGCACGCCCTGCACGATCTGCGCCGCGCTCGCATCGGCCTTATGGGACACGTCCTGGAGGCGATGTACGACATGCACGTGGATCCGACGGCCGTCACGCGAACTTTCGGATGCCACGTCGCCGTCTGCGAGCCCGATGAGATTTTAGGGTTCTACGAGAACCGCGACGAGGCTGCCATCGCCGCCAAGAAGTGCGAGATTCTCGACTTTTTCGACACGCCTGATCCCGTCTCGGACCCGCTCACGATGAAGCTCACCGACCGCGATCTCGACGTCGCCGCGAACGCCGCGGTCGCGCTCGAGAAGTTCATCGCCAAGCGCTCGCTCGACGGTTTTGCCTACTACTACTGCGGCAACGAGGGAACGCCCGTCCGCGAGCTTGTCACGAATTTTATCGTCGGGAACTCGCTTCTGACAGGCGCGGGGGTCCCGATGTGCGGCGAATACGACCTCAAGAACTGCGTGGCCATGATGATCATGGACCGCCTCGAAATCGGCGGCAGTTTCGCCGAGTTCCACCCCATCGATTTCGAGAACGACAGCGTGCTCGTCGGACACGACGGTCCGCACCACCTCAACATTGCCGACCGCAAGCCGGTCCTCCGCTCGCTCCGCAAATACCATGGCAAGCCGGGCAAGGGCGCGGGCGTCGAGTTCAACATCAAGGAAGGGCCGATGACGATGCTCTCCATCGGAGTGAAGGCCGACGGATCTTTCAAGTTCATCATCGCCGAGGGCGAGTCCGTCGCGGGCCCGATCCCGCCGACCGGCAACACGAACACCCATGGAAAGTTCAAACCAGACGTTCGAACGTTCTTAAAACGCTGGGTGATGGAGGGTCCGACGCATCACTTCGCCCTCGGCATCGGCCACCGCGCCGACGAGATCGAAAAAGTCGCCAAAGCCCTCGGAATCGAGTCTGTTGTGGTGACGTGACGCCAGAGCTGCTGCTGACAGCAGAGCCCACGGCGTTGCTTAGTCCGGGCTCCCCGCGCATCCTCTGCACGCATGCCACAAAGGACGGTGCCGTGCCCTACGCTTGCACTCGTGACTTCGTGGAGGCGTGCCACGCGAAGGGCGTGGAGTGCGGTTTCTATTCCTACGCGCCGCGGTCAATGTACCGTCGCGCAGCGGCAGATGCTCGCTTGAGCGTTCCGCTCGCTCTTGCTACAATGGCTTCCGCAATGCGATTTCGCCAACTCTGGACAAGCCTATGGCGGATTTGTTGTTGATCGCGCATTCCGGCGCCCGACACGCCGCCCCCCTGATTCAGGGAAGCACATTCCCATTCATCACTCATCATTTTCCTCCATGCGTCTCATCACACTCCTGCTCCTCTGCACCTCGCTGGCCTCGGCCGACACGCCGCGTCTCGTCACGATCATCCACGGCGAAGCCACTCTCTCGGCGGTCGGCGACCGGGCGTACGCCGTCAACCGGGCGCGGGGCATCGGCCGCGACCTCGACGGCGCAGGGATCGCCTCGGCCACGTTCTCCGACACGGCCCTGGCGGCGGCGCTGGCCTCGCCGTGCCGCGTGGCGCACCTGATCTGCCTGGAGACGCCGACGGCGGCGCATCTGGCGCTGATCGACGCGTTCCTCAAGCGCGGGGGAAAGCTGGTGGTGCATTATTCGCCCTCCGCGGCGCTGGCGAAGCGTTTCGGTCTCGGCGAACCCAAGCTGCTCGGGCCCGTGACGGCGCCTTGGACCGGGTTCGCCTTCGGCGCGACACGTCCGCTCCATGCGCCGCCCCGCGTCGACACCGCGACCCGGCGCGTGCTCGGGCCGGCCTCGCAGACGGAGGCGGTGCGAGTCCTCGCCCGCTGGACGGGGCCCTCGGGCGAGCCAGGACCCGCGGCGGTCTTCGAGACGCCGCACGGGTACTGGATGAGCGCGATGCTCGGCGGCGACGGCGACGCCGTGCTGCGGCAGCGCTTTCTGGCCGCCATCACGGCGAAGCTGTGTCCGGAAGTGTGGCGCCATGCGGCGAAGCGGCTCGACCGCGAGGTCTGGGGCATCGTGGGCGCCTCCACGTTCGAGGAGGCGGAGGCGGGGCTGCGACGCGCGGCCGGCCGCGAGCGCGCGGCTCATCTGGAGGACTACCTCGCGACGCTCCGGCGGCTGGAGACGTTGAAGCGGCGCGACTTCGATCGCGGCCTGTTCGGGGCGGGGATCGCGAAGCTGTGGGACATGCGCGAGCCGCTCGTATGCGCCTACGCGACAGCGCATCGGCTCCATTTGGATCACGAGGTGGTGGCGGCATGGGATCCGAGCGGCGCGGGACTGCATCCGGGCGATTGGGCGGGCACGGCCGCGGCGCTGGCGCGCAGCGGCGTCACGGACCTGTATGTGATGGCGAAAGCGCCGGCGTTCACGGCGGGCGGAGCGAGCGGTCCTGACGCAGGTCCGGCTTTCGAAGCGGCCTGGCGCGACCTGGCGGCGGCAACCGCCGCCGGGAGACGTCTGGGCGTCCGGGTGCATGCGTGGATACCCGCGATGAACCTGCAGCACATGCCGGAGGCGCAGAAGGCGGCCTTTGTCAAGGAGGGACGTGCACTGCTGAACGCGGCCGACAAGCCGGTGGTCTGGGCGGATCCCGGCCACCCGCGCAACCGCGAGCAGCTCGCGGCTTATGCAGCGGCGCTGGCCGCGCGCGCGGGCGTGGCGGGCGTGCACCTCGACTACATCCGCTTCCCGCACGAACAGACCTCGATGGGCGCGCGGGACCGCGCGGTCTTCGAGCGCTGGCTGGGGACGAAGGCGAACCGGTGGCCGGCGGACGTCGAATTCAAGGGGCCGCTGCGGAAGCAGTACTACGCCTGGCGCGCATCGCAGGTGGAAGGCGCGGTGGAGGCCGTCGCGGCGGCGGTGCGCCGCGCACGGCCGGGCACGACGCTCTCGGCGGCGGTGTACGGCAAGCACCCCTCGTGCGTGAACGCGGTGGGACAGGACTGGCCGCGATGGGTGGCGCGCGGACTCGTGGACCACGTAGCGCCGATGAACTACACTGGCGACCACGGCGTCTTCGAGACGCTCCTGCGCGAGCAGGTCGCGAAGGCGCCGCGCGAGCGGATCGTCGCGGGGATCGGAGCCACCTCCTTCGAGGCGAACCTCGACGCCGTGCAGGTGCTGCGCCAGATGGAGACGGCGACGAAGCTCGGCGTGAAGGGCGTGGCGCTCTACAGCCTGGAGCCGCGCCTGCTGGGGCCGTTGCGGCTGGCCCGGTAGGATGTCCGCGGCTCCAGGGGGAGCAACAAGAGACGTTGGATGGATGCACAATCTCAAAACTGGGTGGCTGATTGACGCAAGTCATTCGCAAAAGGGGCGTGAGCCATGAATGCGGCGCGCTCGGAGATCGCGCCCTTGAAATCTGCGCTAAACGGGGATTTTCACGAGGTAGGGCGGGCTCTCCGAGCACGCCGCTTGCTTCAATCAGCCACCCAGTATCTCATAAGTCGATTCGCAAGACCGCCAAGACCTCGCAAGACAGGTTGACAACGAAGCGCTCCGCACATAGACTTTCCCCGTGTCCGAAATCATCGGATGCGACACGGCTCAAGCATGAGGAGAATATGAAGACGATCCGAATCGGCATGGTCGGGTACAAGTTCATGGGCAAGGCCCACAGCAACGCATGGGGGCGTCTGGGGATGTTCTTCGATTCCGGCGCGAAGATCGAGCTCAAGGCGCTCTGCGGCCGCGACTCCGAATGGGTGCGCAAGGCGGCGGACACTTTCGGGTTCGAAAGCGTCGAGACCGACTGGAAGGCGCTGGTTCGGCGCCCCGACATCGATCTCGTGGACATCACCGCTCCGAGCAACGTCCACAAGCAGATCGCCATCGCGGCAGCGGAGAACGGCAAGCACGTCTTCTGCGAGAAGCCACTGGCCTTGACGGCCGGAGACGCCCGGGACATCCTCGCAGCCGCGACGAAATCGGGCGTGAAGCACCAGGTCGGCTTCAACTACCGCTTCACGCCGGCCATTCTGCTGGCCAAGCAGCTCATCGACGGCGGCAAACTCGGCACGATCCACCACTTCCGCGCCAAATACCTCCAGGACTGGATCCTCGACCCCGCGTTTCCACTCGTCTGGCGCCTGGACAAGTCGGTCGCCGGCTCAGGCTCCCATGGCGACCTGGGGGCGCATCTCATCGACCTCGCGCATTTCCTCGTCGGAGGCATGAAGCGCGTGATCGGCATGAACAAGACGTTTGTCGCCGAGCGCCCTGAAGTGGGCATCATGCAAGGTCTCACGGCGCAGTCTTCCACGAAAGCGGTCCTGAAGCCCGTCACGGTGGACGACGCCACCCTGTTTCTGGCCGAGTTCGACAACGGCGCGCTGGGTTCCTTCGAGGCGACTCGGTTCGCCGCGGGGCACAAGAACGACATGTCCTTCGAAATCAACGGCAGCAAAGGCAGCGTGCGTTTCGAGTTCGAGCGCATGAACGAATTGCAGTACCACGATGCGACGGACGATCCCAGGATCGGCGGATTCCGAACCATCCAGGCGACGGAAGGCTGCCACCCGTACATGAAAGCCTGGTGGCCGGCGGGCCATGTCATCGGGTATGAGCAGACCTTCGTGCATGAATTCCATGAATTCATACAGGCCATCGCGCAGAACACCGCCACGTCGCCGGACTTCTCCGATGGGGTGCGCTGCTGCCAAGTTCTCGATGCCGTGGATCAATCCATCGCCGAAGCGCGCTGGATCGCCGTGGCCGATATCTGAGACGAAACCGCGCCTAGGCAAACAACGCCGCGAGGATCGGGCTCTTTTCGGCGATGGCCTTGCGGGCTTCCGCCGGGCTGATTTTCCGCAACAGCTTGAATCCGCCGCTTTTCCAGCACATGACGGCGAGCTCGTACAACTCGCCCTCGAACCTCCCGATGCCCTCCCAGCGCACCAGCTTCATGGTGCCGATGGGCGTTTTGAACTCTTCCGGCGCGGGTTCCTTGGCTTGAACTCGGATCGCGACGTCCGCATCAGGAACATGATCGTCTTCCCGATTGAAGAAAATCGTCTCGGTGAACGTGCGGTTGTCCGCATCTTCCCACTGCAGCCCACCCTCCGCCGGATTCCCTGGAATGTTGCTCTCTCCCATGTTGCCGTCCCTCGTTCTGATCTGTTGTTGTCCTTGACTTCGCCGTCATTCTCGGACGGCAAGAAGCGCCATCAAATTCATCAAAAAGCCGCATTTATCATGCCATTATTTTAGCGTTGACATCCGAAGGCGTTTTTGATTAGATTCCACGCATGTACCCGGGCAATTAGCTCAGTTGGTTAGAGCATTACCTTCACACGGTAGGGGTCACTGGTTCGAGTCCAGTATTGCCCACCACTTTTTCAACAGAAAAACCCCTTGAACCATAACGGTTTAGGGGGTTTCTTCTTTTCCGGCCTTCTTGTGTGCTACAGCGTGAAACAAGGTGGAATACAGGGGCAAAAAGCACACACTTCCGCACACACCGGGCACACACCGCCACGCCGTAAAGCCCTTGCATACAGCCATGAATCCCTCGTGCATCCTGTTTCCCGCCTCCGGTGTGTGCGGAAGTGTGTGCTTTTTCCTGCCCCCGATCCATCTTCCTACAAGGCCCCGTGGTCGGCTCCGCCCCCCCTCCCCTAGGGTGCAGCGGCACCCCGTCCACCTTCCCCCGGCATGGCTCCGCCGTCCACGCCCCGTCCCGGTCGCCCCGCGCTTGTGCGCACGTCCACGCGGCTTCCTACGGGGTGACGGTCGGGTCGGTTGTCTGGACGGTCGCCACGATCTTCTTTCCGGGGCCGTGATTAGCCGCCGGTCTTCGGTGCCGATGTGCCACGATTGCCACGGCGGACGCCCGGCCATGCTTCCCGGCGGTCTTGCCAGTGGTCGCCATGATGGACGGCTCTACGGATGAACCGGCATGGATTCCCGGCACGTCTTCGGCTCTGTCTTCCACCACGCCACGCCGGACGCCTTCCCGGTCGCCTCGACGGCTTGCCGATACCCGCCACGATTGCCCGCCTCGCCGTCTCTGCCAGCGTCCGCCCGGTCGCCCGCGTCCACGTCCCGGCGCAAGCATGGAACGCAACAGGCGCAATCCTACGCGGTCGCCACGTCAACCCGGCAATCGGCATTCACAAGGCGGACGATCTCGACGCCG
>JAAZAI010000214.1 GCA_012514445.1 Lentisphaerota bacterium | reverse complement strand
GGGCGATCTCGGAGAGCGCGACGCCCTCGCGCGCCAGATCGTCGAACGCGAGCATGGAGAGGATGTCGAGCGCCTTCTTCAGCGACTTGACTGGAACCGCGGCTTTCATCGTATTCCTTATTGTGGAATTCATTTCCGCAATATTGAATCAAAATCCCGAGGCGCGGTCAACGGGAAAAATGCAGGGATCTGCTTGGGGGCTGGGGAAGCCATGGCGCGGAACCCTATTGACCTCATGGACCTTGTTGACCTCATGGGTCTCGGGCGGGCGTTGCCGCGCGCCCGAATGGGCCCCGGCGGGACTTGGTCAATTGGGTCAATGCGGTCACTGGTGTCAAACCGCGAGCCTGGGGCATCCCCGTCCTGCACTTCTCACCAATCACCAATACTGGGGCTTGAACTTGAGCGGTCGGGCGTGATAGGCTAATGCGGAATCGCAAGAAGACGGCAGACGTCGTTGGATGCACACTGAATCAGCGGAGGGAACCCCCATGCCCAAGATCACGATCTGGAATGAATTTCTGCACGAGCAGTCGAACGACGCCTGCGGCGAACTGTGCCGCAAGCACTACCCCAAAGGCATCCACGCCTACCTGAAGAAGGCCCTCGGCCCGGCCTTGGAGGACTGCACGATCCGCGCCGTGTCCCTCGACATGCCCGAGAACGGGCTTCCCGACAAGGTGCTCGACGCGACGGACGTCCTCGTCTGGTGGGGCCACATGGCGCACGACAAGGTGCCCGACGCCTTGGTCGACCGCATCCAGCGGCGCGTCCTCGGCGGCATGGGGCTCGTGGTGCTCCATTCCGGCCACATGTCGAAGATCTTCCGCCGCATGCTCGGCACGCCGTGTACGCTGCGCTGGCGCGAGATCGGCGAGAAGGAGCGCGTCTGGACTTGCGACCCGGCGCATCCCATCGCGCAGGGCGTCCCCGAGACGTTCGCCATCGAACACACGGAGATGTACGGCGAGCCCTTCGGCGTCCCGGACGACGCGCACGTCGTCTTCATGTCCTGGTACGCGGGCGGCAACGTGTTCCGCAGCGGCGTGACGCTGCAGCGCGGTCTCGGCCGGATCTTCTACTTCGCCCCCGGTCACGAGACCCTGCCGATCTACCATCAACCGGAAGTCCAGCGCGTGATCGCGAACGGCATCCGCTGGTGCGTCCCGGCCAACGGCGTCGGCCCCGCGCCGGGCTGCCCCCACGAGAAGGCGCCTTTCGAACCCGTCCAGTAGAGTCGGACGGAGGAGCGATCCCATGGATGCGGCGGAATTGCGGTTCCCCGGCGCGCCGCCGTGGACTTGTCTCGTGGCGGCGTCGTGGCGGGAGCGCGCCCGCGGCCTGCTCGGGCGCGACGGACTGGACGCCGGCGTCTGCATGCTCCTGCGTCCCTGCGGTCTCGTCCACACCTTCGGCATGCGCTTCGCGCTCGATCTCGTGTTCCTCGACGCGCGGGGGCGCGTCGTGAAGCGCGCGCGCGGCGTCCCTCCCGGGCGCATTCGCTGGGGCGGCCGACGCGCCCGGGCTACGCTCGAGGCGCAGGCGGGCTGGCTGCCCGACCTGCCGGACGGCGCGTTGGCGGAGCTGGGGTGCGCGTCAACATAGTTGCCGCGCAGAGGAGTCAGGAGTCAGAAGTCAGAATCCAGAAGTTGATGTCCAGACTACTCCATAATGTATTGGGACGATAGCAACTGCCCGAAACTTCCTTTTGTAGACGAGTGTATTCGCTGGAAAAAATGGGCTCTTCTGTCTGACTATATTCGCCTGCATGCACTTCTTCAATATGGAGGGATTTACCTCGATACCGATGTTGAGCTTGTAAGGTCATTTGACGACCTACTGTCATCTGAATGTGTCATAGGTTTTGAACGCCCACAATTAGACGCAAAATGTATAGGCAATGCCGTATTGGCATCTTCTCCCGGACATTCGTTCATAGAAGAGTGCTATCGAGTCTTTTTGTGTTCAATGTATACACGGAGTAAACCATTTTATGGCGTCAAGGTGGGAAACATGGTGGCATGCCGAAGGGGGTTGAGGCGCTATGGAACCCAGATTCTTGGCGATGTGCAAATTCTTGCGAGAGAATCTTTTTATCCAGAGCCAACGTCTCTGCATAAAGACTCCTATTGCATTCATCATCTCGAAGGGAGTTGGCACCGGAAGCGCGGATGGATACACGACTGTAATAGCATTCGATATCGTACTTCGCGTATGCTGGCAATCGCACACCGTTTCATACAAGCGCCTTCGCAACATCGCGCCCTGAGATATGCTTGCCCGAAAAAATGGGGGCACAGTGAGTATGTGAAGCAGCTCATAGCGAACAAGATTCTTGACCGTACGCCAGGTACCGCCGCTCAGGACTGACGTTCCAACGGCATGGGTTGTGGTGTAAGCGAGCGAAACCGTCGCCGATGCTCTACCGATGCTCTTTCTTGAGGAAGTGCCTGACGCCGTCAAGGCCCTTGAAATGGGCGTCCTGCGTCCAAAGCGTGGCGTCGAAAGCCTGGGCGGTGGCGAGGATGATCGCGTCGGCCATGGGCAGAGCGTGCCGCAGGCTCAGCTTGCTGGCGGCGAGCGCCAGTTTCGGGGTGAGGTCGACGACGGCGCCCTTCTGCATGGCGGCCACGGCCTGAAGCGCGGCGTTCTCGCTGGACTCCCGAAGAACCACCTTGAACACCTCGTAGAGCGTGACCGTGGGGACTACGAGGTCTTGCGGCGACTGGAGCGCCGGGGCGAAGTGCCTGGCATTCGGCTCCCCCGCGAAGTACGCCAGCCAGCCCGAGGTGTCAACGACGTTCATGCGCGGTCCTCCTCGCGCTCGAACGTCGTGTCGATTCCCTTCAGGAAGCCCTTCAACTCGGCGATGTCGCGGTCCGGAATGAGCTCGATCCGGCCCTCGTGTTCCACAACCTGCATCTTCTGTCCGGAACGAAGCCCCATGTTGCGACGGACCGGGAGCGGAATGACAATCTGATATTTCGGCGACAGCGTAACGGCATACATGACAAAACCTCAATCGATCAAAACTGGTTGTACGTTATCATGATCGATAGCATCCTGTCAAACTTGGCGAGGAAACGACAGCAATTCGCAATATGGCCGGGAACCAGGGAAACGGCGCGCTCGGAGATCGCGCCCTGAAAACACCGCCAAACGGGGAGTCTACGAGGTGGGGCGGGCTCTCCGAGCCGCCGCTGCAAACAAGATCGGCCATATTGCGAATTGCTGAGGAAACGACGCGCGACTCGGCGCGAGTGGCATCGGCGACGCGGCAATCCCTTGCCGCCGCGGGCGCAAAGCATTGCGCCCCTCCAGCCGGGACGGGCACGTGCGGCGCGCCGCCGCGGTGTACCCACCCGGCTACGACGGGTTGCCCGGCGGCGCGCAGGGCCTGCGCGCCCTTCGGATCGATTACGATCAGGATTACGATTTTGATCAGGACTTTGTTGGGTTCGGCGAGGCTCGCGACAAAGCTCTTGTGAGCGCCATGCCCGGAATGTCCCGCAAGCCCGTGCCAATCGACTGGACGGAAGGTCGCTTCGACGGGAGCGAGGTCTTTCCCTTCGTCATCCCCGCATGGAACAACCTGGAGTTCCTCAAGCGCTGCCATTTCAAAGGCGTGGGGCGGAGCCGCGTCTACCATTTCGTCTCCAAGTCGCTTGCCCGGATCGAGCCGTATCCCGGCCGCAAGCAGCTCCTAGCCAAGTGGAGACTTGGCTCTTATTCGTTGGTGATGGAGAAGTAGCGTTCCAGCACCTTGAGTGAGACGAGAAGCTCGCGAACGGGGTCGCGGAAACGGTTGATCCAGGCGTGTTCGGCAGCGTTGATTTGTTCGCAGAGATCCGGTCTGCTCCGGTAGTGGGCGAGACGTTCCTGGACGTCGGAGTAGTCCCGTGCAACCTCGATGTAGTGGACGCCAGGGACGAGGAGCCCCTCCTGGAACCACGACTCGAACTGCGGTCGCGGCATGACGGCGATGCTGTTGGAGGAGAAGATCCATTTCAGGTTCGAGGCGACGTCGTTGCCTTCGAGCGAGAGGATGAATTTGTGGCGGAGCTGTTCCTCGAGGGTCATCCGGGGGGTGGCCCATTCAGCCCTGGACGGATGCTTGGAGGTGTCTCCGGCGTCGATCGACCGGGCTCCGAAGTGCTTCTCGAAGAATAAAATGCGATGGGGCTGCCGGACGTAGACGTTGCCACGGAACACCAGCGTGTCGGATTTGCGCTCGAAGGGGACGAGGTCGTCGACGAAGACGAAGTGGCGGTTCTTTGCGAGCTTCAGGAGAACCGCGTTGGCGTTCGTGTCGTCCGGTGCGATAGGGCGCGATTTGATGAGCGCGGGCGTGTCCGGGATGCGGGTCTTGTCTCCGGGCAGGAACCGAAAGCGCAGATCCGGATCGAAGTAGCGGAGAACTTCTTTGGCGTCGAAGTAGTACACATGCTTCTTCCAAGGCAGGTGGAAGTCCCGGATGCGCAGGGCTTCCGGCCCGGGATCCCGCACAGCGGAACCGAGGCGGAGCTTGCAGCAGTAGTCGGCGCGGGCGAGAATGTCGTCCCGGTCGGGACGTTCGTCGATGGAGGCGAGAAGCGCGGCGAGTTTGCTCCGGCAGAGGGCCGGGGGGACGGCGGCCCGAAGGACGGCCTTCGTGAAGTAGGCCAGGTTCGAATTCCGTTTCGGTCGGAGAAGCGGGCGCGTGCGATGGATGGAGTGTTTCATGAGAGGGGGGCGTGAAGAGGGCCTTCGTCGCAGACTCGAACGCGGGAAATGCTAGCACAATCCGCTTTGTCTTGCAATCCGGGGGTAGAGGCGGTTATACTGATGACATCAGTTGGTGCAATCCTAGTCATGCGTGATTTTTCAACCAAGCCCGTGCCGATCGACTGGACGGAAGGTCGCTTCGACGGGAGCGAGGTCTTTTCCATCGTCATTCCCACCTGGAACAACCTGGAGTTCCTCAAGCTCTGCGTCCGTTCCATCCGCCAAAATTCGGCGTTCGGACACCAGATCGTCCTCCATGTCAACGACGGTTCCGACGGGACGCTCGAATTGGCGCGCCGGGAAGGCCTTTCGTTCAGCCATTCGCCGCAGAACGTGGGCATCTGCCTGGCGCTCAACGCCGCCCGCGCCTTGGTGCGGACGGACTATTTTCTGTACATGAACGACGACATGTACGTCTGCCCCGATTGGGATTCGGCTC
Source organism: Lentisphaerota bacterium (assembly GCA_012514445.1). GTDB lineage: Bacteria > Verrucomicrobiota > Kiritimatiellia > RFP12 > UBA3636 > JAAZAI01. Next base: position 442 of record JAAZAI010000214.1, on the reverse strand, counting down.
TCAAGGAGGAGATCGAAGCGGCGGGCACGAAATACTTCTTCCTCTCCGCCACGATGATCGAGCCCCACCCCACGGGGAGTCTGCCGGTGATCGGGGCGAAGCATTTCGGCACCTCGGTCGAGTCGTTCGAGGAGTCGCGTCTCCTGAAGGAGTTCCGGGACTTCCCGAAGCCGGATTGGAGCGGCGCCACCCGCCCGCCCAACGTCGTCCACAAGGACGTCTGGGATCTGGTTGGCGGGTACAGTCTGGAGCTTTCCCCGGGGCTGTACAGCGATCCGGACTTCTCCATGAAACTCTGGCAGGCGGGCGTCCGCTATTTCAAAGGCGTGGGGCGGAGCCGCGTCTACCATTTCGTCTCCAAGTCGCTTGGCCGCATCGAGCCGAATCCCGGCCGCAAGCAGTTCCTGGCCAAGTGGAGACTCGCTCCCTCCACGTTCTACCG
>JAAZAI010000213.1 GCA_012514445.1 Lentisphaerota bacterium | reverse complement strand
GCCGCGCGCCATCCGCACGCGGGCGAGGCCGATGTGGCGCAGCGGGCTGGTGGGATCGGACGTGGCGTAGCGGTCGAGCAGGATCTGCTCGGCGTCGGCGAAGCGCCGCTCGACGAGCGCGCATTCGAAGAGGACGTCCTTCGCCCGGATGTTGTTCTTGTTGAAGCGCTCGAGCACGTAGGCCGCCTGGCGCTGGGCGGCGTAGAAGCGCTTGGCGATCACGCACTGCTCGGCGTAGAGCACGCGCGCCTCGAGGCTGTAGGGATTGTCCCGGATGGCCTCGCGGATCATTTCGAGCAGGGGTTCGTGGGGATGGCGCTTGGGGTCGCGCTTCTGGAGCTGGCGGTAGCGGTTCGCCTGCCGGAGGCGCAGGTGGCTGCGCTGCACGGGATCCTCGGTCTCGTCGATGATCTCGGCGAGACGTTCCATGGACGCCGCGGTGGCATCCTGAAGCTCGGCGATGTCCACGCGCAGGTTCATCGCCCGAGTGGCATCGTTGGGATAAAGGGTTCCGACGTCCTCGATCTCGAGCACCTCGCGGCAGAGGCGGTCCGCGGTCTTGACCTCGCCGATGCGCAGCTCCAGCTCCGCCTGGTTCATCATGAAGCCGGGGTTGCCGGGGAGCTCCTCGTTGATGTGGCGCCAGATCTTCGTCGCCTCCTCGTATTCGAACTGGTAGGTGATCACGTTGGCCAGATCGATCTGGATGTCGAGGCGCCCGGGCTCGATCGCGATGAGATCCCGGAAGACCTGCTCGCCCTCGTCGATCTTTCCGAGGCGGAGCAGGTTCTGGCCGAACCAGTAGCGCTGGTCGTAGAGGTCGGGCTTGATCTCGAGCGCCTTGCGGAACATCGCGTCGGCCTGGTTCCAGTCCTGCTTCATCACCGCCGCCTGCGCCAGCAGGTTGTACGGCATCCAGTGGTCGGGCATGAGCGTGGCGAAGTACTCCCAGAGGGCGTAGCCGCGCTCGGGCCGCTCCGTGCGGATGTAGGCCCAGCCGAGCGCCTCGAGCCCGGCGGTGAGCGCGGGGTCCATGCGCAACGCCTCTTCGAGGAACGGGATGGCCTCGGCGTATTCCTCGTCCTGGAACAGCATGAGCCCCTTGTAGAGGATCGCGTTCTGCAGACTCACGTCCACATCGTTCTGGCGCGCCTCCTCGAGCGCCGCTTCGATGGCCTCCGGGGCAAGGCTCCCGCTCGTCCCGGAAAGCGGGAACGGCGCGGCGAAGCCGGCGAGCGCGATGAAGAGCGCTCCGAGCGCCGCCCCTGTCCGATGTTGTGTTCTCATGATGCTCCTGACTGTTCGCTGAACCGACGCCCGGCGCCTGCGGGAGATCAATCCCGCCAGAAGGCGTCGACCAGCGCCTTCGCGATGATCTTGGCCCCCTGCTGGGAGAGATGGATGCCATCGGCATCCCGGACCTGCAGCGCCTGGCCCTGCGGCGACATGAGGAAGCTCGTGTATTTTCCCGGGACTTTCGAGAGGTGACGGCGCATGCTGAAGAGGAACACCTTGTCCTTGCGGGACGGCACCGCCGCCTGCTCGGCGTAGATCGCGTTGACCAGGTCCGCGTAGTTCTGGTGGAGGTGCTCCTTCATGTCCGGAAGCTCAAGCCAGATGATCCGCTTGGCGCCGTTCTCGAGGATCACGTCCATCGCCCGCCCGATCCGCTTTCCGTATTCCTCGCGCCATTCGGCCGTGCCGAACTGGAGCACGTTCCCCGCGCCGTCCTGCAAGGCCTGCCGGTCGTTGGCGCCGAGCGTCACGACGACCACCACGGGCTTCGCCGCCTTCATCGTGGAGTCGATCCGGGAAAACCAGTCGAAGACGTCCAGCCGGGCCAGACCCGAGCCGATCGAGGAGAACGTCGTCGCCTCGTATCCGTCGGCCTTGAGCTCCTTCTCGATCGCCTTGCCCATCAGCCGCATCATGGAATCGCCCAGCATCAGCGCGGGCTGCTTCTCATCGGCGGCGAGCTTCGCCTCCTCGCGGGGAGGCGCCTCGTCTGCCGCTAAACCGTTCAGCGCACAAGCCGCCATGAGCATCATGAGTATCGTTCGTTTCATTATCGTTTTCCTTTTCCTAACTTCGCCAGATCATTCGGCCCCGTTGAGCCATTCGCCCGCCCACCGGGTCGTCGCGTCGCGCAGCGCACAGAGCCGCGTCGCCTCGGAAACACGCCGCAAGGGCGTGGTGAGCGCCAGCAGGGCGTCTCGCTTCCGCCCGTATTCCAAGGTCGACGCCTTGTCGTCGATGCCCTTGCCGTTGAGCAGCAGCAGCGCCACGAAGAAGACCGCCACGCCCGCGGAGGTCCGCGCGACGCCGACGCCGTCTTCGGCGACAGGCTTCTGAATGGTGTTGTGCTTTCGGCTCATGGGCTCCTCAGAACTGGAAATAGATGAACGGCGCCACGCCTTGCGGCCCGACGCCCAGAATGATGACAAGAATCGCCGCCGCCGTCAACCCCTGAACCCACGGCGGCAGCGCGTCGATCCGCCGCTCCAGTCCGACCGCGCGGTCGGCGTCTAGGAACTGCATCGCGAAGCCGCACAGCAGCGCCAGCGCCGCCTGCGGTCCGAACAGCTCGGAGGCCCCGCCCCGCCCCAGTCCCCGCAGCATCTCCGTGACGCCCGTCCAGCTCGACGAGCGGAACAGCACCCAGGAGAGGCAGACCATCTGGAAGAGCCAGACTTTCGCCACCAGCCCCCAGAAGCGGTTGAGCGACTGGAGCCGCTTCAGGAATGGACGCTCCAGCGTCAGATACACGCCGTGGAAGAGCCCCCAGACGACGAAGGTCCACGCGGCCCCGTGCCAGAGGCCGCCCAGAAAGAACGTGAGGATCAGGTTCGCGCTGCAGCGGGCCGGCCCGCAGCGCGAGCCCCCGAGCGGGATGTAGAGGTAGTCGCGCAGCCAGGTCGAGAGCGAGATGTGCCACCGGCGCCAGAAGTCCTGCAGCGTGCCCGCGAAGTACGGCGCGTTGAAGTTGAAGGGGAAGGTGAAGCCCAGCAGCAGCGCGCACCCCACCGCGATGTCCGAATAGGCCGAGAAGTCGCAGTAGATCTGCACCGCATACGCGTAGACGCCCAGGACCAGATCCGCCGCGGCATAGGCCTCCGGCGAGTCGAACACGGGATCCGCCAGATGCTCCGCCAGCCAGTTCGCCACGACGATCTTCTTGAAAAGCCCCGTCAGGATGAACAGCCCCGCGCGACTCGTGTTGATCCGCGTCTCGAGGCCCGGCATCGCCTCCATCTGCGGCAGCAGGTCCGCCGCCCGCACGATCGGGCCCGCCACGAGCTGCGGGAAGAACGCCAGGTAGTTCGCGAAGTCGATCACGTGCCGGGCCGGCCGGATCTTGCGGCGATACACGTCCACCACGTAGCTCAGCGCCTGGAAGGTGTAGAAGGAGATGCCCACCGGCAGCACGATGCGGTCGATGAACGGCAGCACCACCTCCTGAAGGTGGATCAACTGCGCGGTCGTCCCCAGCCGGGCGCACACCGGGACGGCCAGCGGCACGAACACGTGGAAGACCAGGAAGCCCGCGTACTTGAACACGCCCAGCACGAGCAGGTTCGCCGCGACGCCCAGCGTCACGGCGCGCCGCCGCGCCCGCGAGTCCGTCAGGCGATCCATCCACACCGCCACGGCATGGTTGAGCAGCGACGAGGCCAGCAGCATCAGCGCGAACTTCCAGCTCCACCAGCCGTAGAAGAACAGGCTGCCGAGCAGCAGAGCGGCCTTTCGGATCCTTGGCCGGGAAACCGTGAGCCAGTGGATGGCGAAGACGATGGCGAAGAACAGGGCGAAGATCGATGTGGGAAAGAGCATGGCCGAGGAGTCCGATAATCCTGTCGCGGTGCCGTCTGCGCCAAGGGGTGCGCCCCAGGAGACATGCGGCTGCGTCACCTTCACAACCGAGGGGATTTGAACTTTAAACTGGCGATGTTACCACAACAAAACGCGGAAATACAGAAAAACGTAATCGGCCCGTCGCCGGTGGGTGGGCGTCAAAATAGTTTGATGGTTAAGCGGCAGGATTGTTCGCAGGGACTCCGGAGCGCATTCGGGCGACCAGGGCGCACATGGCCTCGGCGTTGCGCAGGTGCCAGTGCATGCCGGCCTGCT
>JAAZAI010000212.1 GCA_012514445.1 Lentisphaerota bacterium | reverse complement strand
GACGGCCCAGTCGCAGGCCGACGCGGCTGTCGCCCAGGCCACGGCGCCTTTCTCCGCCTGGGTCACCGGCCCCGCCGCCGGCCCGCGCCGGGCACCGCCCGCCGCTCCGGCCAAGTCGGGCGGCCGCGCGACCGCGGAGGCCACCGTCGGCTTCCGCCGGCGCGCTCCCGCCGCCGACGAGCTGCCCGAGCCGCTGCGCTCGAAGTTGGCGGCTTCCGCCGACGCGCTGGGCGTTGTGTTCGCCACGGTCCAGACCGCGCCGCTCGACATCCGCCCCGGCGGCAGAGTCCTCCAGGGTCCGCCGCTCATCGGCTCGGCGACCGAAATGCCGGCGGACGGCCGACCGCTCTTCGCCTCGCACGTCCTGGAGCAGGGCCGCTGGCCCTACCGCGCCGCCGAGACCTTTGAAGCCGCGTTCAACGCGAAGCTCTTCGAAGACCGCCACGTGCCCGTGCCGGCGCTGGGATCCGAACTGCCGATGATGCTGCAGAACGGCACGGTGACGCTGAGGATCGTCGGGCTCTATCGGGCGGACACGCTGGTCAAGGACTTCCCGTCCTGCTACACCACGCCCGGCGCGATGGCCGAGATCGCGCGGCTCAATCCGCGCGGGCCCGCAGGCCCGACGCTGGCGCTCTGCGCCCCCCCGAAGGATCGGGACGTCGCCGACCTGGAGGCGCTGCTCGACGCGGTTCCCGAGGCCGACGCCTGCGCGTTCTCCACGCGCGAGGCGGTCGCGGCGCGCTTCCGCTCGGACACGGTCGCGAATCTGATCAAGCAACTTCCCCTCTCGTTGTCGCTGGCGTTCATCACCGCCGCGTTCATGCTCGTCACCGTGCTCACGATGGGCATCGCCGAGCATCGGCGGCGCATCGCGATGCTGCGCTGCGTGGGCATGACGCGCGGAGGCGTGGCCCTGCTGACGCTGGCCGAAACCGCCGTGCTCGCGATCGCCGGCTGGGCGCTGGGCCTGCTGGCGGCGACGGCGCTCGTCCAGGTCTTCCTGCTGGTGGAGGACTCCGCCGAGCTGCCGCGTCTCGTCCACGTCGACTGGCGTGCGTTCGCCCTGACCGGCGGCCTGGCGATGGCGACCGCGCTGATCGCCGCCATCGCGCCGGCGTTGCACGCCGCGCGGGTCGCGCCGCTGGAGGTCGCCCAAGGCGTTCACTCCGACGTGCGGCGGATCTCCGTCGCAAGGTCGCTGCTCGGACTGGCGCTGCTGCTGCCGATCGCCCTGCTCTCGCTGCCCTTCGACGTCACCCCCACGCTGCGTTCGATCCTCATGATCGGGCTCGGACTGCCCGCATTCGTGGCGGGGTCGGTACTCTGCCTCCATCCGCTCATGCGAGGGGTGGAGATGACGTTCCTTATGCCGCTGGGCTGGCTCCTGCGTCTCGATCCGCGCCTGCTCTCGCGCCGGCTCAGCCGGGCGCCGGGACGCGCCGTCGGCACGGTCATGACGATCGCGATGGGGCTGGGCTCCTTCATTTCGATCCACATCTGGGGCGGTTCGCTGATGTCGTCCTACGTGCCGTCGCCCGAGTGGCCGGACGCGATCGTCTCCGTGCTGCCCAATGGCCTCGACGCGGAGGCGTTCGCCGCCGCCGCCGCCGCGCCGGGCGTCGCGGCGCCGGCGCTGCCGATCGAGGCGTCGCAGTTCCCCCTGGCGCCGGCGACACTCGAGGCGATGAAGCGGGCGGGGCTTCCGGAGCCGAAGAGCGACCTGATCCTCGTCTTCGGCGTCGATCCGGAACGGGCCTTCGGCGGCCCGTCGCCGCTGGCGCGCTTCCGCTTCGTCGAGGGCGGCGCGGCCGAGGCCGCGGAGCAACTGCGGGCCGGCGACGCCTGCATCGTTCCGCAGATGCTGTCGCGCCTCACCGGTCTCGGCCTCGGCGACGTCATCGGCGTTGGCGACAAGGCGCTGACGATCGCCGGCGTGGTGGACTTGAACTGGCATCTCGTGACTTCCCGCGCCAATGTGCGCACGCGCGTCGGCCGTTTGGATGGGGGCGGCGCCGGACGGCCGGCGCCGATGAAGCCGACGGCCGGCATGGTGTTCACGAGTGAGGCGGTGGCGCGGTCGATGACCGGCAATGCGGACGCAATCCACTTCTTCTGGCTGAATCTCGCGCCCGACCTCGCGGCGCTCCACCCGCTCCAGGCGACCGTGCGGCTCGACGCCGCATTGCGCGCTGCGATCGACGCGGCCAACGACGCCCGCGGCCGGCCGTCGATTCGCGGCCTCAACGCGCTGAAGGTCCACCACCGCGACGAGATCGCGGACGGCACCATCGCCCACGGCAACGACATCCTCGGCGCGATGGCGCGGATTCCGTTCTGGTCGCTGCTCATCACCTCGTCCGGCATCGCGGCGCTGCTTGTGGCGTCGGCCAAGGCCTCGCGGCGGGAAATCGAAGTCATGCGGGCGATCGGCATGACGCGGGGGCAGTTGGCGCGGTTGTTCGCCGGGGAGACGATGCTGGTGGTTCTGAGCACGGTCGTCGTGAGCGTGCTGGGCGGGATGTTGATCGGCTGGTCGTTCACCGCCGTGACGCGCGCGCAGATGGCGGCGGGGCTGGCGAACGTGCTCGTGGTGCCGTGGCGGCTCGTGGGGCGGGGCGTGCTGTTCGCCGTCGCGACGACGCTCGCGATGGGTGCCCTGCCGCTGCGCCGTCTCGTCCGAGAAGCGCCCGGTGGACGCTAACGCCGATCGTCGAGGCGGAAGGACACCGTGAGGCGGACTCGCAATTCGACAGGACGCCCGCGCCTCAGCGCGGGGGAGAAGCGCGCGGCGCGCACGGCCTTCAAGGCGGCGGCGTCAAGCACTTCGTGGCCGCTGCCTTGCACGATGTCGGCCTCCAGCACGCGACCGTGCGGCGAGATGTGGACGGCGCACGTCACGTCGCCCTCCCACTGCTCCTGCCGTGCCTGAAGGGGATACTCGGGCTTGATCGGGCGCCGCGGCGCAGGCGGAACGTCGGCCACGCCGTCCGAATTGTCGGGCGCTGCGGCGACGTCTGGCTCTGGAAGCGTCGGCGTGGGTTCCGGCGTGGGCGTTGCAGGCGGATCTGGCTCAGAGACAGTCTCGGGGACGGGCTCTGGCAAGGGCGGGAGAGGCTCGGGGGTGGGCTCGGGCTCCGGTTCTTGTGGCGGAGGTTCGGGCAATTCGACCGGGGCTTCCTCCTGCTGGAGGATCGGCGGTGGTTCCGGCTCGGGCACGGGTTCTGGCTCTAGTCCCGGCTCTGGTTCCAGTTCCGGCTCCGGCGGAGGGACGACCGACTCCTGGAGGATTGGCGGTACCACGACGGCGGGCAGGATGAACACGCGTGTCGCGGCGGGCTGGACGAGCGGGGGCGGAGCCGCGTCGAAGCGGGCGAGGGTGAAGATCAGCGCGTGCGCGCCGCCGGCGAACAGCAGCGCGGCGGCCTTGCAGAGCAGAGAACTGGATCCGTCCGGGGTCATGGCGATGCGGGGGCGCGCCTCATGGTGTCTTCGCGTCCGGGGCGGGTCGCGTCTGGAAGGCGACTTCGGCGATGCCCGCCTCGCGCAGCGCCGAGAGCAGGACGAGCCCGCGTCCCATCGGCACACGCTCGTCCGCGCTGATGAGAATGGGGCGGTCGGAGCATTCGGCGACGACGCGCGCGACGAGCGATGCGTCGTCGGCCGGGCGGCCCTCGAGCCAGGCGCCGCCGTCCGCCGCGAGCGTGATGACGGCATGGCCGCCGGGCAGGGGCGCGTTCGCGGCCTGGGGCAGGGCGACGTCGATCCCGCGGTGGACGGACATCGTCACCATCGCGTAGATGAAGAAGACGAGAAGGAGGAAGACGACGTCCATCATGGGCGTCATTTCGAGGCGTGCGCCGCCATCGCGGGTGCCGGGGTCAAGGTGCATCGACGCGTCCTTTCGCGCAGGCCAGCTCGCAGTGGCGCCCGGCCTGCTCCAGCTTGCGAGCCCAGCGCGCGATCTGCGTCCGGAACATGTTGAAGGGGATGAGCGCCATCATCGAGACGACGAGGCCCGCGGCGGTCGTGATCAAGGCTTCGGCGATCCCGCCGGAAATCGCCACGGGATCCGAGCCGACGGCGGAGGTTCCGAGCAGTTCGAACGAGGCGATGATGCCGGTGACGGTGCCGAGGATGCCGAGCATCGGCGAGAGGGTCACGAGCGTGTCGAGAACGGCGAGACCGCGACGCAGACGTTCGAGAACTTGCTGTCCGGATTCCTCGAGCCCCTGCGCGAGGCCGCATTCGCGATGCTTCAGGCCGAGGGCGAGAAAGCGTCCGACGGGGCCGGCTCGAAGCCCCAGCACGACAGCGGCGTCGACGTCGCCGCAGATGAGCGCGTCGTAGATCGTCTCGATCTTGTGGCGGGCGCGCCGTTCGCCGATCGCGAAGGCGAGGAAGACTGCAAGGCGCTCGACCACGACGGCGAGTCCGAGAATGGAGCAGAAGAGCAGCGGCCACATCACCATGCCGCCTTTCTGCATGAGAATTGCGAAAGTCGGGACGTGGAAGGGGGCGGCCGAAGCCAGAACCAGGGTTGCGAAGCTCAATGTGTCGGATCCTCGAAAACACCGCCAGGCCAGAATTCAACCGCCGCCGTCGCGGTGTCATTCAACGCCGGAGGTTCTCTTTGCTATAAACGCCAATCTCGCCTTTCGGGTTCGCCGATGTAGACAACAGTATTGTAATATTGAAATTTTTTCAAGATTACAATATTGACATCTCGACCGGCAGTGGCGTAGAATGGTTGGCGTCCTGAGGGAATCGCGCGGCGATAATCCGCATGAAACCGTAATTTCGAGCAATCATCTGAACTTATTGTAATATCGACAAAAGTTCGAGATTACAATTGAGGCTGGGAACCTAGAAATATTGACTGGGAAAGGAGGGGGGTATGAAAGGGAGAGTACATTCCGAGAAGTGGGAGCCGAGGCAGGAGTCGGATCTGTTTGTGCTTTCGCTTGATCGTCGGCTCGAACGGGCCGCGCTGCCGGTCGTCGCGGCCGCGGTGCCGGTCCTCATGGCCGCGGCGGCGGTGGACCGCGGGGCGGCGGCCGTCGCGAAGGCGGTGCGGACGTGGCGCAACTACCGTCCGCCGCGCTGGAAGCTGCTCCAATGCCCGAAACCCGAGGCCGTGGCCGCGCAGTGGGAGAAGCTGCGCGCGCGCCGCGACCCGCTCGAGGCGCTGCGCTTCGGCGCGATGCTGCTCAACGTCTCGCAATACGTCGACTGCTCGCCCATCTACGGTCGCGGCAAGCACATCGTGGCGCGCAACCCCGGTCTGAAGGGTTGGCTGCGCGAGCACTGCCGCGAGATCAGCTACGTCACGGCGATGTCGTACCGCAAGCTCGCCCAGACGACGTGCCAGGCGATCGGCCTGCCCGAGTTCCTGCCGCTGGAGTGGGTGATGCCGGGCACGGAGGCGGAGGACGCCGCGCGCGAGCTCGACCCGGAGCGCAAGGCGGGCATGAAGCTCAAGCGCAAGGAGTTCCTGCGCCAGATCCAGGCGTGCCGCGAGAAGCTCACGCGGCTGCTGGAGGGCGCGGGCAACGTGAACCGGCTCAACGCCGTTCTCGACGTCGCGACGCAGGG
>JAAZAI010000211.1 GCA_012514445.1 Lentisphaerota bacterium | reverse complement strand
GCCCGCCCCTGTGATGGCGAACTCGGGCAACGGCTTCCACCTCGCCTACCGCATCGACCTGCCGTCCGACGACGGCGGGCTCGTCGAACGGGCGCTCAAGGCGCTGGCGAGCCGCTTCGACGACGCCACCGTGCATGTGGACACGGGCGTGGCCAACCCGGCCCGCATCTGGAAGTTGTACGGCACGATGGCGGCCAAGGGCGATTCGACGGCGGAGCGTCCGCACAGGATGGCGAAGATCATCGAGGCCCCCGAGATGCCCGTCCCGGTGCCCAAGGCGAAGCTGGAGGCGCTCGCCGCGACGCTGGCACCGGTGCCGAAGAGCCCGGCGCCCGCCGCCGCACGGGGGACTTCGAGCCCGAAGCCCGCTTTCGATGCGGACGCCTGGATCGAGAAGCACGATCTCGTGGAGCGCTACGGCCTGGATGCCGCCTGGAAGCCCTGGAAGCTCGAGGATGGAAGCCAGGCGGAGATCCGGGTGTTCGCGAAGTGTCCGTGGGACGAGGCGCACGTCAACGGCTCGGCCTACCTCGTCCGCATGCCCGGCGGCGCCATGGCGGCCGGCTGCCACCACGAAAGCTGTTCCGAGCACGGCTGGGAGGAGCTGCGCGACCTGCTGGAGCCTGGCTGGCGCGACGAGGAGGAGGACGAAGGCGAAGCCGGCGGGCGCGAGCGGACGACGGACGCGCTTGTCCGCGTGGCCCGCGAGGCGGGGATCAAGATGTTTCACGAGCCAGGCGCGGACGGCGAGGCGTATGCCTCGATCCCGATGGCGGAGTACGAGGTGACGCTGTCGCTAGCCAGTCGGCGCTTCAAGCGGTGGCTCGGGCACCGATATTATAAGGAAACGCGAAAAACGCCCCCCACGAAGGCTCTCGACGACGCCGTCGCGGCTCTGTCCGGCGAGGCGAGCTTCGAGTGCGAGGCCCTCCCCGTGGCCGTGCGAGTGACGGAGCACGAGGGCCGCATCTACATCGACCTGGGGGACAAGACCGGCCAGGCGGTCGAGGTCGACGCGGATGGCTGGCGGATCGGCAAGCCGCCGGTCAAGTTCTTACGCCCCAGAGGCATGAATGCGTTGCCGATGCCGGAGCGCGGCGGGAGCGTGGCCGAGTGGCGGGAGGTGATCAACGTCAGCGACGCGGAGTGGCCGCTCTTCATTTCGACGGTGGCGGCGATGCTCCGGCCCGGCCGGCCGACCCCGATCCTCCAGATTCAGGGGGAGCAGGGCTCCGCGAAGTCGTCGGGGAGCACCCAGGTGCGCGAGCTGGTGGATCCCAGCGTGGCGGCGTTGCGGGTCGAGCCGCGCGAAGTGAGGGACTTGGTGATTTCGGCGAAGAACTCCTGGCTGTTGGCCTACGACAACATCTCCAGCTTGCCCGGATGGCTTTCGGACGGGCTCTGCCGCATGTCCACGGGCGGCGGGTTCGCGACGCGCCAACTCTACGGGGACACCGAGGAGGTCATCATCGACGTCATGCGGCCGGTGCTCTTGAACGGCATAACGGACATCGCCTCCCGCAGCGACCTGCTCGACCGCATGGTGACGATCACGTTCCCCTCGATCCCGGAGGAGCGGCGGCGGACGGCCGAGGAG
>JAAZAI010000210.1 GCA_012514445.1 Lentisphaerota bacterium | reverse complement strand
GATCACGCCGTCCGCCGGGACCAGGCGCTTCACGGCGGCGTTCGCGCCGCGACGGATGCGGTACGACGAGCCGCCGAACGGGTTGGCCAGTCTGAACGTCGTCGCGGTCTTCGCCTCGAGCGTCACGGTCTGGACGCCGCCACGGCGGCGGACGGCGCCGACGAGCACGCCGCCGGGCGCAAGCAGTCCGCGGAAGCCGACGTCGTCCCATCGGGCCGGCGCGCCCCGGAAGAGGCAGTTGACGCCGCGGCGGTCGTGGAGCAGCATTTCGTGGATCGCGGCGACGCAGCCCATGCCGCCGTCGAGCTGCATGATCTCGGCGCCGGGGCGCTTGCGCGATTCGACGGCGTTCATGCCCATGAGGCTGATCCCGGCGGCGCCGGCGTCGTGCAGCGTGCCGTGGCCGCGGTTGGTGAAGAACCGCTCCCAGATCTCGAGCCACATCTCGGCCATCGCGGCGTTGCCCACGCGGGTGTGGATCATCGAGGCCCAGGGCACGCACCAGCCCGACCAGAGGCCGGGGCCGTGGAAGATCCAGTTCGTGAGCGAGGCCTCGACGATCTCCGCCCATTCGGGGGATTCGCAGTCGATGGCGTCGAACGGCGCGATCGCCGCGAGGTGCGAATGATGGCGGTGCGACTCAGGCAGCTTGAGCCCCTCCCAGAGCGCGATGACGGCACGGTGGCCTTCGGGCACGAGCGCTGCCTTCGGGAGCTTGGCGAGGATCTGCGCGCAGACCGGCGGCGGTGTTTCGCCGAGCATGGCGGCCGCCGTCTCGAGATCCTCGGCGAGGCGATGGGCGCACGCGAGCTGGAAGCTGGGGTTGCGGCCCCAGGCGTCGGGGCGGTCGCCGCGAAATTCGGGAGAGACGCCCACCGGCAGCGCGAGCGCGCCGTCCGGCGCCGTCTCGAGCATGGCGGCGAAGACGGCCATCGCGCCGCGCATGAAGGGATAGGCGTCCGTGCGCAGGAACCTGCGGTCGCCGCTGTAGCGCACATAGCGGAACATCATCTCGGCGATCCACATCGTGCAGCCGTGGTCCATCATGCCGGTCCAGAAGTTGCCCATGCAGCGGCAGCGGTCGTCGACCGCGTGCGGCAGCATGACGCCGTCCTCGACGCCGATGAAGGTCCGGGCGTTTTCGCGAAGCTGCGGCAGCCAGCCGCGGATCATGTCGAAGAGCGGCCGCAGGTGCTCGAGGCGGTTGCCGTGGTAGGCGGGCCAGTAGCACATCTGGACGTTGATGTTGAAGTGGTAGTCGTTGGACCACGGCGGAAACTGGTAGTCCTCGACCCACGGCCCCTGGAGTGTGCACGGCGTGGCGCCGGGGCGCGTGGCGCAGGCGAACTTGTACATGCCGTAGTCGTGCAGCCGCTGGAGCGCGGGATTGGGGATGTCGAGCGCGGGGGCGTCGCGCCAGTAGGCGCGCCACCACGCGGCCGCCTCGCGGGCGGTGCGGACGAAGCCGCGCGTCCAGGCGTCGGCGAGCGTCCCGGCGGCCTCGGCGAGGACGGCATCGTCCTCGGCCGCCTGCGGACGGAAGACGACGAGAGCGGACTCGCCGCGCGCCGTCGTCCAGGCGCAGGCGACGGCGGGGTCGCGCGGCAGCGTCTGGACCCAGCCTCCGAAGTCGGCGGCGGCGAAGCGGGTCGGCGGCGCGAAGCCGCGCTTTTCGAAGTCGGCGCGGAGCCCGTCCCAGGCGGGGACGCAGACGGCGGCGGGCTTCAGCTCGCGCGGCCAGGCGATGTGGACGGCGCCGGACTCGACGTCCATGACCATGCGCACGACGAGGGCGCGGCGGCCCTTGGCCACGCGGATTTCGAGCGCGCCGGCGGCGAGATCGAGGGAGGCGGTATCGAGGCGGGTTCCGGCGCCGAGATCGAATTCGACGCGGCCCAGGGGGACGACGGTCGGGCGCGATGCGGGGGCCTTGAAGAGGGCCTTGAGGCGGTCGGCGTCGCCGCCTTCGAGCGTGGCGCGGATGTTGGCGTAGGTCTGTTCGGCGGTGAAGGCGGAGCCGCCCGAGTGGTCCCAGACGTCGGGGCGTCCGAGGGTGACGCGCAGGGTGCGTCCTTCGCCCCAGACCATGGCGCCGACGTCGGCGTTGCCGAGCAGGGCGCCGAGGTGCGGACGTTCCAGCGGGAAGCGCCAGGCCGGGCCGGCGAGGCGGCGGGACGCAAAGGAGGCGGGCGTGGGATCAAGATTTTGTTTTTTCATATCTTTGTGGCGGGATAGCTTATGCGGTTTGGATTTCGTCGTCAAGCTCCCGATTCGGACCGACCACCCACAAAATGCGCTTGACCCCGATCGCCGCCTTGGAGTAGACTTCCCAATAAATCGCCATAGAGCTTTTAACTGGCCATTTATAAACTGGCCTCCGGCTCGATCGGCGATGCGGGTAAACAAACGTCGAACATCAATGGAGGCAAGCCATGATCCGCCACATCTCCCTCGTCTCTGTCTTGATCGCCGCGGGCGCGGCCTGCGTCACCGGATTCGCGGCCGTCGTGACCGACAGCAACGCTGAAAAGCTAGATAAGAAACGACAAGCAGGAAAATATAGGACATGGCACCTCACATGAGAAATCTGTTCATCCTCGCCGCCGCGATCCAGCTCGCCTGCACCGCCAACGCAACCCCGAGCCTGTTCGGGACGGAGACCAACGCCGTCCGGCTGGTGCTCGTCGGCGACAGCATCACCGGGCTCAGCCGCAACCATTCCCGGGG
>JAAZAI010000209.1 GCA_012514445.1 Lentisphaerota bacterium | reverse complement strand
CGGGTCGTGGCGAACCGCTGGGGGCGACGGAGTCAAATCGCGTGACCTTTGCGAGCGGACTCCCGGCAGAGACAAACGGCATTCTGCCGCCTTACCTCGTGTACTTCGACACGCAGTTCGGCAGCACGATCGTCAACGGCATGTTCATGAAATATGGTCCGAACGGCATGGCCATCTTCGATGACTTCCAGGCGACGAACAGCTTCGACCTCGGGGCGTCCGCGGTCGTCCATGTCACCTCAGCCGTCAACCTCGGCGGCGTTCCCGCCTCCTGCCATGCGCTTCGGGGCCGGGCGGCGGTATCCAACGGCGACCTGACCATTCAGAGCGGCGGTTTGATCGTGGGCGGGGCTTTTCAATATTGGACGGCAAACCTCTTTTTCGGCGAGAACGGCACGGGCAATGCCTATGTCCACATGGACGGTCACACCGACTCCGCAAAGGCCAATGAACTGAGGGGAGCCATCCATTGTCAGGATTTCGTGAAATTCGGCGCACAAACGGATCTGCGCCTCACGGCCTCCAACGCCATCGCAGGCAAGGTTGAACTCCAGGACGGCGGACTGGTGGCGGCCCATCGATACGCCTTGGGATCCGATGTGGATCTGGAAATGGGAATCGGAACCCGCTTCGACCTGAAAACCGGAGCCGCGACGTGCGAAATCGGCGGCCTGCGTTCAAGGGGCCGAGCGACCGTCCGGCCAAACGGGACGGCCAGCGAGACCCTCGTCATCCATCCCGCGGCCAACACCACCAACGTCTTCAACGGCTCGCTCTCCAATGTGAACGGCATACTGGGCGTCACCGTCGCCGGAGCAGGCCGGCAGGTCTTCAACGGCGCCAGCGACTACACCGGGGACACGGTCGTCGAATCGGGTGCGACGCTGCTGCTCGGTGACGATGGCGTGCTGGGCGCCACCGAGGTGTCCGTCGCCGGCGGCGCGACGTTCGGCGGCACGGGCTCGACGGCGGGCGCGCTCGTACTCGACGACGGCGCGAAGCTGAAACTGACGCCCGGGACGCCGCTGCGCGTGGCTTCGCTCGACGCGGTCACAGACGCCTCCGTGACGATCGACGTCTCGGAGAACGCGAGTTTCTCCGAAGGTCCGGTTCTGACCTGGTCGGGCGCGGGTCCTGCGGCGGCGCCGGATTTCGAATTGGTCGGCGCGCCGTCAGCAAGCCGGGGCGCCTACGAGGCGGTGTTCGACGCCGAGGCCCGGCAAGTCGCCGTCGCCCTCGTCTTTCCGCCGGCCACGACGATCATCGTCCGATAGCGGTCTCTGAAAGGACAGGAGCGACATGAACGA
This sequence comes from Lentisphaerota bacterium, assembly GCA_012514445.1. Taxonomy (GTDB): domain Bacteria; phylum Verrucomicrobiota; class Kiritimatiellia; order RFP12; family UBA3636; genus JAAZAI01. Next base: position 1,269 of record JAAZAI010000209.1, on the reverse strand, counting down.
AGCGATGGCATCCTCCACCGAAACGATTCCCGGCTCTCCGCTGCTGCGCGCGGCGGACGGCCTCAAGGAGCTGATTCGCCAGGAGGGCTGGCCTGTCGGACGGCGGCTGCCGTCCGAGGAGGCGATCGCGGCGCAGCTCGACGTCTCGCGTTCGACGCTCCGGAAGGCGCTCGACGCGATCGAGCGCGACGGATGGGTCCGACGCGAACGAAACCGCGGCTGCGTCGTCGCCCGCGATCCCAAACTCGCGAACCCTCTGACCTCGCGGACGATCCTCGTCGTCAACGACTCGCCTGAAAGCGCGAACCTGGGCACCAGCGACGACGGCGCCGCCGCGGGCGTCCAGCACGGCATGGTCGAGGCCGCGGGCGCGCGCAAGCACGGTCTGCTGTTCGTCGCCCTGGACGCCATCGACGCGGCGATGCAGCGCCGTCTGCTGGAGGACGTCCCCGCGGGCGTGGCGCTGCTCTGCTGGCGCCCGCGCAGCGTCCGAGCCGCGAAGCTCGCCGAGTCGTTCAGCAGGCGCAACGTGCCTGTGGCCGCTTTCGGCATGGACGAATGTCCGGAAGCCGTGGCGTGCTACGACCGCGTGGTCTCCGACCACGAGTCGGGAATGGCGCAGCTTCTCGAGCACCTCGCCCGCGCGGGACGTCGCCGCATCCTGCGGCTCTGGACGCCGTCGCCGGACACGCCCTGGATCGCGGCGCACGAGCGCGCCTTCGCCAGCCTGGCCGGACCGCTCGGGCTTGAGGCCTTTCCGCCCGTCCACGTCGCTTCGCTCCCCGACCGCCTGGCGGACGACCGCGGCGTCTTCGAGCAGCGCGCGCGGGTGATGGCCGGCTACATCGCCGAGAACATTCGGGGCGGACGGACGCCGGACGCGATCATGGTTGGCACGGACTGCGAGACCTTTCCCGTCGCGGCCGCCTGCCGGATGCTGGGGCTCGCGCCCGGCGAGGACGTGTTGATCACCGGCTACGACAACTACTGGCACGCGGCGTTCGAGCGGCGGTTCGAGCCCAGCTTGCCTTTCGCCTCCGTCGACAAGCGCAACGCGGAGATCGGCGCCGAGATGATCCGCCTGCTCTCGGGCCGCATCGCCGACGGGAACCAGGCGTCCCCGCGGCTCTCCCGGATCGAGCAGGTCGCCGTCGAAGTGAACTATCGCCAGAACGGCGCCAGAGGAGTGCGGGCATGAAAGGCATCGTGATGCGAGGACTCCAGGGCCTGCTCTTGGCCGCTTCCGCGGCCGCGATGGCCGCGGCAGGT
>JAAZAI010000208.1 GCA_012514445.1 Lentisphaerota bacterium | reverse complement strand
TTGAGGTCGCGGAGCAGCGCCTCGATCGGCTCTCGGTCCATCATCGATTCCGGGGCGATGCGACCGCCGAAGTAGGCGTCGCGGTCCACCGTCTCGCACTGCTTGTAGTGACTGGCGGAGACGGGCTCCCAGGGCGAGCCGACGCCGACGGCGGCGATGCCGCGCGCCCGCGCCCACTCGACGAGGTTGCGTTTGGCCTGCTCGAAGTCGACGGAATGGCTGCGCACCGTGTGGCTGTGGGTGGCGATGCCGGCCCAGCCGCCGTCTTCGCGACGCGCGCCGATGCCGGGCTTTGAATGGATGAGCGTGGCGTTCATAGGGGGGGGGGTGGATTAAGATTACGATTAAGATTACGATTAGGATTACGATTACGATTAGGAGAGGGGGAGAGGGTCGTGGAGACCGTGTTCGAGGACGACCCGCACGGGAATGGGCGGATCGGCGTGAATGGTGGTGCGAGGGGTTTCTTGCGGATTGCTGCGCGCTTCGCAGACGAGATCGAGCGTCGATCCCAGGAGATGCAGGTTGCGGACGCCGTGGCGCTCAAGTTGGCGGATCCGCCAGACGATTTCGCCGTCTTCGACGCGAACCCCGATCACGTCCTCCAGGAAGAGGGCGATCGGGGTCACGCCGGAGAATCCGACGAATTCGTTCCTCACTAGCGAGCCGATGTTCTTCCCTGGCGCGACGCGGCTTGGGTCGTAGCTCTCCCAGATGCTTCCGGTGTCATGAAAGACTTGCGTGACGGCGTCCACATGGCGACTCGCGATGCGCGCCGCGTCGGCATGGAGACCGCAGGCATGAAGGCCGCTGGAGATCATGTATTCCATGATGCACCAGACGCCGCCCCGCCAGTAGTTGCCGCCATCGGGCTCGAATCCCGGCACGCAGCGAGCCGTCGAAGCGGTGCCGCAGGCGACGGCGAAGCGGGCCGGGTCGTCGAGGGCTTCGACCAGCTTGCGCTGCCGCTCGGGCGTGGCGACGCCGGCAAGCAGGGCCCAGAACGTGCCGACGTGGGGGACGCGGACGCGATCGCCGGCGCGGTCGAGATCGCAGTAGACGCCCAGCGCCTCGTCCCACATCCGGTCGTTGGCGATCACGGTCAGCGCGGCGGATTCGTCCTCCAATTCGGCGACGCCTTCGTCGGAGCCGATTTCGCGGGCGATGAAAAGCAGGTTGCGGGCGTTGAAGATTTGCTGGAGAGTGATGTCCACGAAGCTGATGTGGCCATGCTCGAAGTGGATGTTGTAGCGCTCCGGGTCGATGCGCGGGATGTTGTCCATGCCGCATCCCCAGCCGGAGCCGAAGTAGGTGCCGTCCTTCCAGGTGCGGTGGGCGCGGAGCCAGCGGTGGTAGGCCAGCAGAACCGGGTAGACGCGCCGCAGCCGGTCCCGGTCGCGGGTCTGCTCGTAGGCGAGACACTCCGCCCAGGCGAAGATGTTTCCTCCCACCGAGGAAAGATCGTGGCGTTCAAAGGCCGAACGCCCGTCGTAGATGCCCATCTGGCGCGGGATGAAACCGTCGTCCTCCTGCTTCCCGTAGAAGTTGTCGAGCGTTTCGATGAAGGGGAAGGCGCGGGCGGCGTAGCGTCCGAACATCGTGATGAAGCAGCACCCCCAGATGAAAATGGCGTTTGCAAATTCCGTGTAGACGAAATCCCGCGAGAATCCGCTTCCGGGCAGGGGCTCGTGAAACTTGCGGGAGAGCATCCGCCATGCGGCTTCGTAGCAGGCGACGGCGTCGTCGTTCCCCTCCAGAAACGGACGCGGGGCGGCGGCCAGAAGCGCCTCCAGAGAAGGTGGAGAAGCCTGATTCCACGTTTGTTCGCGGAATGTGTTCTGTGCGACGAGCGGGGAGAGGGTGTACGTCTTGAAGTGCGCCCCGGGGTCTCCTCCTTGCGCGGCTGCCGTGCCGAAATCGAGAACGGCTTCGGCGACGCCTGCCTCGACGGTGAAGGTCTTGCGTCGCTCGCGCACCTCGACTTCGATCACCGTTCCGACGGGGAGCGCCGCGTCGATGACGCCTTCGCACCAGATCCAGTCGGCGGCGGCGCCGATGCGATAGCGACCCTGCGCCCCCCTGCCGTTGAGCAAAACGGTCAAGCGCACGGACGGGTGGCGGCCTTCCCCAGTGGATCGACTTGCCGCTTGGTTTTCCTGTGCGGATTCCTGATTCATTTTCCCGTTTCCCGATGCGGGTTTTATGAGGCGGGTGTCTGGAGCGACAGGGCTGGATAGTAGATGCCGTGGCGCTCGGTGAAGCCAATGGTGGCGACGCCCGTGAGCGCGAAGCTGAAGCGGCCGACGGGGAATGGCGCAACGCCGAGGATGAACGCGAGCATCACGTTGAGGCTGCCGCCATGAGCGGTGATCGCCACCGTCGCCTCTTCCGTCCCGGGATCGGGAATCCAGCCGCCCATGCGATGGTGCCATCCGAAGCTCGCCAGCGCGCCGAGGAGCGCGGGGACGACGCGCGCGTAGACGTCGAAGGCGCCTTCGCCCTGCTCGGTTTTCCACGTTTCCTCGGCGTACCGCTCGCGGTCGCGCGCCTGCATGGCTTCGAAGACCGTGCTCGTGACATCGCGCAGCGCGGGGTCGGGCTTCCATTCCTCCAGCCCCGGCACGATCGTGATCGGGACGCCGCGTTCCGCGAAGGCGATCTCGGCGGTCTGCAAGGCGCGGCCGTAGGGGGAGCTGAAGGCGGCGTCGATGCGCGTCGACGCCAGCTCGTCGCGCAGCGCCTGGGCCTGCGCGACGCCTTCGGGGCTCAGGCACCCCGACACGGGACGGTCGGGGCAGAGGTAGGGGTCGCCAGCCATCTGGCCGTGGCGGATGAGGAGGAGTTTCATGGGGGAGGAGTTGGGAGTGCGTGAGTTGGGAGTGCGTGAGGAGGGGGAGCGTGAGGTGGGAGAGCGTGAGTTGGTTGGGGGAGGGGCGAAAAATCCTTCGCCCTATCGGATCGCGATGAGCGTGGCCGTCGGGGCGAGGGCGACGAAGCGGGCGTCGAGCTGGGCAGCCGTGCCGCCGACGAGCTTGGCGTAGTAGACGCGCTGGGCGCCCGCCGTGACGCCG
>JAAZAI010000207.1 GCA_012514445.1 Lentisphaerota bacterium | reverse complement strand
TGGACTATTCCACAGGGCAAATCAAGGCAGAATTTGCCGCAGAATTCGTCATCGTCTCGCACCCAAGGCTACTTCGACACGTGCATCGCGTCGGCGATCGCCATTTCGAGCAGGGACTTGGCGTCGACGCTGACGCTGACCATGCGTTCGTGGGCCTTGATCATCGCCGTGCGGGCGCGCTTGAGCTCGGCGGGCGTCCATTTGCGCGCCTGAGCCATCAGGCTGCCGAGGCGCCAGGCCGACTTGGCCACGACGTTGAACGGCCCGAGCGCCGCCACGGCGGCGGCGTCCTCCTCGCCCAGCGCGGAGGACCAGCGGCCCGAATCCGAAAGACGCTTCGACGCCAGGCTGTCGCAGAGCAGATACAGCTCGTTGAGCCGCGCCTGGATCTGCATGACCAGCATGATCGGCTCCAGCCGCTTCTCGTAGAGGTTGTGCAGCACCTTGATGGTCTTGGCGAGATCGTGCTGGCCGAAGGCGTCCGTCAAATCCCAGAACTCGCCTCCCGCGTTCATCGTGCAGACGGTCTCGACGTCGGCGTTCGTCGGCGCCCGGCCGCGCGTGTAGACGGCAAGCTTCTCAAGCTCGGACACCAGTTCACGCGGCGCATAGCCCACGCGGGCGACGAACGCTGCGGCGACGGGCTTCGACAGGGGAAGGCCCAGTCCCTTCGCGACCTCGAGCGCACGTTCGATCGCGTCCTTCTCGGAGGGCGGCGGCACGCTCACGATCTCGCCGGTCTTCTGCTTCGCGAGAAACTCGAACGTCTTGTAGAAGCGGACGTTTTTGGGGATCGACGTGCTGGTGGCCAGCAGCTTGAAACCCTCGGGGATGCCGGGAGCCTTGAGCCAGTCGCAGAAGGACTCGAGCGCGCCGGCCAGCGTCGTGGACTTCTGGAGGCGCCCGTCGTCGAAGAATCCGATGTCGCGCATCCAGACGGTCTTGCTTTCGCTGAAGAAACCCTGCTGGACGAGCGAGCCCTGCACCTTGCGCAGCGCCTGCACGCAGGCGTCCACGGTGTCGACGGCGCAGTCGACGATCTCGAGGCCGAACATGCGGTTCTCCTCGGGGACGAGCGCGTCGAGCATCTCCTTCGTTTTCTGGGAGAGGAGGAAGTCGTCCGGCGAGACGACGAGGATCGCGGAGGGACCGGCCATGGCGTCAGCCCCTCGTCTGGCCGCCGCCGCGAACCAGGTACTTCATGCTGGTGAGGTCTTCGAGCCCGATGGGGCCGCGCGCGTTGAGCTTGTCGGTGCTCAGGCCGATCTCCGCGCCCATGCCGAATTCGCCGCCGTCCGAGAAGCAGGTGGAGGCGTTGCTGTAGACGGCGGCGGAATCCACTTCGCGCATGAAGTAGTTCTGGGCGCCCTCGTCATCGGAGACGATCGTGTCGGAGAGGTGGGAGCCGCATTCGTTGATGCGCGAGACGGCCTCGTCGATCGTGTCCACGACGCCGAGCGTCAGCGTCAGGTCCTTGCGGGGCGTGCGCCACTCGTCGGCGTCCGCCGGCTCGACCGCGGGGAGGACGCGGCGCACGGCCTCGTCGCCGTGGAGCGCGATGCCGTTCTCGGCCGAGGCCTTTTCCAGCGCGGGGAGGAAGGCGGGCGCGATACGGCGGTGGACGAGCACGACGCTCGCGGAATTGCAGGCGAAGGGCTCGTAGCAGCGCGAGTTGACGACGATGGCGACGGCCATGGCGAGGTCGACGCGGCTTGCGGGAGCATCGGGCGGCGCGGCCGCGTCGAGCTCGGGGCTGGGCACGTTGCAGACGACCTTGGGAATCGCCAGCGAACCGGCGGAGCCGTCGCCCCCCCCTCCCGGCGCCTCCGGGCGACGGCGGTCGCAATCCACATACACGTGGCAGAGTCCGCCGCGGTGCTTCAAGACGGGGACGCGGGCGTGCTCGACGATGTCGCTGACAAAGGAATGGCTGCCGCGGGGAATCGCGACGTCGACGATGCCCTCGAGCGAGGTCATGTGGCGGCTGGCGAGCAGGTTGTCCTCCGTGCAGACGAGCTGCAGGGCGTCGGGCGGGAGGCCGGCCGCGGCGCCGCCGGCGCGGATCGTGGCGGCGAGCATCTCGTTCGTGCGCTTGGCCTCCTCGTCGCCGACGACCATGACGGCGTTGTTCACCTTGAAGCAGACGGCCGAGGCGAGGGCCACGACGTGGGGGCGCGACTCGAGGGCGATGCCGACGAGGCCGACGGGCACGCGCTTGCGGACGATCTCGAGGCCGTTGGGGCGGATCCAGCGGCTGATCTGCTCCCCGATGGGGTCCTTGGAGTCCGCGATGACGCGGAAGGCGCGCACGACGTTGACGAAACGCGGCTCGGTGAGCGTGAGGCGGTCGATGAAGCCGGCGGGCCGTCCGCGGGCGACGGCCTCGGCGAGATCCTGCGCGTTGGCGGCGAGGATCGCCTCGCGGACGCGCTCCAGCTCGTCGGCGATGGCAGTGAGGATGTCCCGCTTCTTCCGGCTGGAGAAGCCGAGCATCACGCGCTGCGCCACGCGGGCCCTGAGGGCGAGTTTCTGGATGACGTCCTTGTCCATGTCCGTTGCGGGGCCTTTCAGGCGGGCGAGCCGATGAACAGCGTGCCTTCGTCTCGTCCGGCGATCACATTCGTCAAGACGTCCCGGCGCGTGCCGTCGGCGATGACCACGTTGCACCCCGACTTCATGCACGCGTCCGCGGCGCGCAATTTGGAGTCCATCCCGCCCTTGGACAGGCCGCCCGCGGCCGGGGGCCGCACGAGCTGGAGGATGGACTTGTTGATCGCCTCGACGTAGGGCACGCGGTGGGTGCGTCCCTTCGCGTCATACGATCGAAGCCCGTCCACCGTGGAGAGGAGGATCAGCAGATCGGCACGGATCTGGCGGGCGACGAGCGAGGCGAGGTAGTCGTTGTCGCCGAACGAGAGGTCGGCCTTGACCTCCTCGTCGGCGACGGCGTCGTTCTCGTTGATGATGGGGATGATGCCCTGGCGCAGCATGTGGTCCATGGTGCGGCGCAGATTGGCGAGCCGGATCTTGCGGTCGAAGTCGTCGTGCGTGAGCAGCATCTGGCCGACGACGATCTTCTGCTTGCCGAAGAGTTCGGAGTAGGTGGCCATGAGCCTCCCCTGCCCCACCGCGGCGCACATCTGCAGGTCGGGGACCGACGCCGGGCGCGTCGCGATGCGCAGCGCCTCCATGCCGGCCGCGATCGCGCCGGAGGAGACGACGACGAGCTCGTAACCGGCTCGCCGCATGGCGGCCAGTTGGAGGACGAGGCTCTTGATCCGGGCGTTGTCGGGCTTGCCTGTCTTCCGGACGATCACGCGGCTGCCGATTTTGACCACCACGCGCCGGGACTCCGGCACGGTCTGACGGAACTTGTCTCCGCTGTTGATTATCATGTCTCTGACCTTTTCAAAAGAAAACTCCGCTATTTAATCATTTCGGCGGCCAAAAGGCAACTGCTCGTAATCACTACTTGATTAGTCGTGTATTTGTGCTATACTACCCGACATCAAAACGATGGAACCCTTCTAGGAAAACCAGAAGAAAGGAACACGCCATGAACATCCAGTCCGTCACAATCGTCGCAACCGCCCTGCTCGTCGCCGCCGCCGGAGACAGCTTCGCCGGGGAAGGCTGCTGCTCGAGTCCTCAAAAGCCTGCCACGACGAACGTCGTCGCCAAGGCCGAAGTGAAGGCGCAGACCACCTGCCCCGTCATGGGCGGTCCCGTCAACAAGAGCATCTTCGTCGACGCCGAAGGCAAGCGCATCTACCTCTGCTGCAAGGGGTGCATCGATCCTGTCAAGAAGGATCCGAAGAAGTACATCGCCAAGCTCGAGGCCGAAGGCGTGACGCTCGACAAGACGCCAGCGGCGGCCCCGGCCGACAAGCCCGCCAAGTAGGGGACAGGGTTCAGGAATTGTGAATTTGTGATTTTCGATTTTTGATTGAGATTCCGTATCCTAATCGTAATCCTAATCCTAATCCTAATCGTAATCCTAATCTCAGACTTCCTGACCTGGGACGAAACAGGAATCGCACTTTTGAACGCGGCCCCCTGCAGTATCGGCTTGCGGCAGAGTACCAACCCGGCTACGACGGGTTGCCCGTTGGCGGCAAGCGATTGCCGCCAGACACACGACCTCGGGAGTCCCGGGGCGAACGGCGAGGCCATTCGGGAGGCTACAAGACGGGGCGGGGCTTGCGATGCCGCATGCAAGACCCATGCCTTCAATCTCAGAAGGGTGTCTCGAGTTACGAGTCAAAGCGAAGGGAGGCGAGACGCATGAGCCAATTCAAAGCTGTTGTCGTCTCTTTCGCCCTCGCCGCCCCGTGCGGCGCGGGGGTCGTGTCGGCGGAAACGCCGCCGCCCTCGCCTCTGCGGCTTGCCGAAGTCGTGCAACTGGCGCTCGCGAACAACCCCGGATTCGCCGCCGCGCGATTCGAGGCCGAAGCCGCGCGCGCGAAGGCGGACAAGGTCGGCGCGCTCCCCAACCCCATGCTCTCCTTCGGCGTCATGGATCGCGCGGAGGGCGGCGACTGGCCCGACTCGGAAGAGAAGCGACTCATGCTGGAGCAGAAGTTCCCGTGGTTCGGCAAGCGCGGGCTTCAAAGGGACGTGGCGACCCGCGATGCCGAAGGCGCATCGTATACGGTCGACGCCGCGAGACTGGGTCTGAAGCGCCGTGTCCAGGAGACGTTCTTTGAACTCCACGCCGTCCGCCAGTCCATCGCAATCACCCGCGACGAGGAGAAGGTGCTGCTGGACATCGCCGAAATCGCCCGATCGCTATACTCCACCGGCAGCCGCTCGCAGGGCGACGTGTTCGGCGCCGAATCCGAAACCACCCTGATCAAGCAGAAGGCCATTGAACTGGAGGCGCGGGAGAAGACGCTCGTCGCCGAACTCAACGTCCTGCTCGACCGCAAGGCCGACACGCCCGTAGGCGCCCTCGCGCCTCCGCCGGAGGTTCGCGTTCCCGACGATCTGTCGGCGCGTCTCGCCGGCGCGTCGGATGCCCGCCCCGAAGTCCTGTATGCGCGGACGATGGCCGACCGGTATGGCATCGAGCAGAAGTTGATGGAGAAGGAGTCCATGCCCGACTACCAGCTTGGCGTGGAATATCGCAGCCTCGGCATGGACGAGGACATGGTCATGCTGACCGTCGGGATCGACCTTCCGATCCGGAGAGGCAGCATCCGCGCGGGAATCCGCGAATCCGTGCTCATGCGCGAATCGAGCCTCGCCGCCGCGCAAGCCGCGGCGCGCGCCAGCGAGCTCGAAATCCAGAACGCCGCCATCGCCCTGGCGGCGGCGCAGCGGACGCTTCGGCTTGTCCAGAGCGAGCTGATCCCCCAGGCGCAATCCCGGTTCAAAGCCGGCGAGGCCGCCTACCGCAACGGGAAGGCCGATTTCCAGGAGCTTCTGGAGAGCCAGCGCCTTCTGCTCGCGGTCAGGATCGACGAGGCGATGACGCGGGGCGAGGTCGGCAAGCAGGCGGCGCGACTCGAACAAGCCGCGGGAATCGACTTGATTAAATAGGAGGCTGATATCATGAAAATTCGATCGGTTCTCGTTGTTGGCGTTGCGATGCTGGCCGGCGTCTTGATCGGCAGAAGTTGCGCCCGCAATCCTGACGATGCGCAGACACCAGACTCCGCCACGTCGAGCGCCCCCGCCGCCAAGCAGGTGTGGACCTGCTCGATGCATCCGCAGATCCGGCTCGACCAGCCCGGCAACTGCCCGATCTGCGAGATGCCGCTGATCCTCGCCGATTCCGCGAACACCGGCGCCGACGGCGCGCCTTCGCTTCAGATATCGGACGCTGCGCGCGCCATGGCGCATGTCGAGACCACGCCGGTCGAGCGCCGGACGCTGACACGCCAGCTCCGGGCGGTCGGCAAGATCCAGTACAACGAGTCGTCGCTCGCCACGATCACCGCCCGCGTCGACGGCTATGCCGAGCGTCTCTTCGTCGACTTCACCGGCGTCGACATCCAGGCGGGCGACCACCTGGCCGAGATCTACAGCCCCGCGCTGATCGCCGCCCAGCAGGAATTGCTCATCGCCCTGCAGGGCAGCCCCGAGGGCCTGGCGGGGGCGATGGCCCAGTCGACGCGGCTGAAGCTGTTGCGCTGGGGACTCACCGACGCGCAGGTGAAGACGCTGGCGGAAAAGAAGCAGATCGCGGATCGCGTAACCCTGTACTCGCCCATCTCGGGAACGGTGATCGAGAAGAACATCACCGGCAACAGCGCGTTCAAGGAGGGCGATGCCCTCTATCGCGTCGCCAACCTCGACACGGTCTGGGCGTACGTCGACGTCTACGAGGTCGATCTGCCTTGGATCCGCTACGGCCAGAAGGTCGCGCTGACCTCCGAGGCGCTGCCCGGCAGGATCGTCGAAGGCCGCGTGACGTTCGTCCAGCCTATCGTGGACGAGCTGACCCGCACGATCCGCATCCCCATCCATGTCGAGAACCCGGACCACGCCCTCAAACCCGGGATGTTCGTCAGCGCATCGATCCTCTCCGTGCTCGGCGACGACGGCGCCGCCGCGCCGACCGGCGTCGAAGGGATGTTCTCCTGCCCCATGCATCCGCAGGTGCTCGATCCGGAGCCCGGCCCATGCCCGAACTGCGGCATGCCGCGGGTCGCGATCCCCGGAGCCCGGCACGATCATGCCGACGCGCCCGCGGCGCCTGGCGTCCCCGCCTACGCATGCGCGATGCATTGCGAGGGCGACAAGACGTACCCCGAACCGGGCAACTGCCCGGTCTGCGGCATGAAACTCGATCTCGTCGCGCCCAAGCCGCCCCAGACCGGCACCCCGTTGCTCGCCGTTCCGGCAACGGCCGTGCTCGACAGCGGCACGCGCAAGCTCGTCTACGTCGAAAGGGAACCCGGATTGTTCGAAGCCCGCGAGGTCGTGCTGGGGCCGCGCGCGGACGCCTTCTACCCCGTGCTGAAGGGGCTGGACGAAGGCGACCGCGTCGTGACGCGCGGCGGATTCCTCGTCGACAGCCAGTTCCAGATTTCGGGCCACCCGAGCCTGTTCTACCCCGGAGGGCTGCTGGGCGATCACGTCGGCGCGACAAACGCGCCGAACGAGGCGCCCCTGAAACCCGCGGCGGCCGGACACGGCTCGCACTAACACGAAAGGCGCGACGCCATGGTCAATGCCATCATCCGCTGGTGCCTGAACAACCCGTTTCTGATGGGGCTCGCCGTCATCGGCCTGCTCGTCGCCGGCGCCTTCGCCATCCGAAACACCCAGGTCGACGCCATACCCGACATCGGCGACAAGCAGGTCATCGTCTACGCCGACTGGCCGGGGCGCAGTCCGCAGGACGTGGACGACCAGGTCACGTTCCCGCTCTCCACGAGCCTCACGGGAACCCCGGGCGTGAAGACGATCCGGTCGATGTCGGGCTTCGGCTTCTCGATGGTCTACGTGATCTTCAAGGATGACGTGGACTACTACTGGGCGCGTTCGCGGGTGCTCGAGCGGCTGAACGTGGCGCAGGGACGGCTGCCGACGGGCGTGGTGCCCATGCTGGGGCCCGATGCGACAGCACTCGGGCAAATCTACTGGTACACGCTCCGCGGCGAGGGTTTTGATCTGGAGGAGCTGCGCTCGATCCAGGACTGGTATGTCCGCTACCAGCTCAACGCCGTCGAGGGCGTCAGCGAGGTCGCGAGCATCGGCGGATTCGTGAGGCAGTACCAGATCGACATCCATCCCGACAAGCTGCGCGCCCACGGGGTCACGCTCATGGACGTCTACGCCGCCGTCACCAAGAGCAACGTCGACGTCGGCGCGAAGGCTCTCGAGATCAACGGCGTCGAATCCTTCATCCGCGGGGTCGGCTTCGTGAAGTCGGTCGAGGACATCGAGAAGATCGTCATCCGCCAGGAGGGCGGCACGCCCATCACCGTGCGCAATGTCGCGACGGTTCAGCTCGGCCCCGACTTCCGCCGCGGCTCGCTGGACAACGCCGGCATGGAGGCGGTGGGCGGCGTCATCACGATGCGCTACGGCGAGAATCCTAAGGCCGTGATGGACCGGGTCAAGCAGAAGATCGCCCAGCTCGAGCCGGGGCTGCCCAGCAAGACGCTCGCGGACGGCCGCGTCTCCAAGGTCGCGATCGTTCCCTTCTACGACCGCTCCGACATTGTCCGGGAGACCCTGGCCACGCTGACGGAGGCGCTCGGCGAGGAAGTGCTGCTGGCCAGTGCCGTGGTCATCTTCTTCCTGCTGCATCTGCGGACCGCGGCGACGGTCGTCTCCACGCTTCCGCTGGCCGTGGCGCTCACGTTCATCCTGATGAACCGCTTCGGCGTGGGCAGCAACATCATGTCCCTGGCGGGCCTGGCCATCGCGATCGGCGACGTGGCCGACATGGGCATCATCATGTCGGAGAACATCTACCGGCGCATCGCCTCCGCCACGGACGAGGAGAAGCAGGGCAAGGGCTACTTCAACCTCGTCTACAGCGGCGCGGCCGAAGTCGGCGGCGCCATCGTCACGGCCGTCTCGAACACGATCGTGTCCTTTCTGCCGGTGTTCTTCTTGACAGACCAGGAGGGAAAGCTCTTTCGTCCGCTCGCCTTCACCAAGACGTTCGCCATCGGCGCGTCCGTGGTCCTGGCCATCACGGTCGTTCCATTCCTCTGCTATCTGCTCTTCCGCCCCACTCGGCACCGTGGCAGCGTCGTCGCGGGGTTGGCCGCCGCCATCGGGATCGCGGTCGCGGTCGTCTCGCACGCGGCGTTCGTGAACGGGCTTGGCATCGCAGGCGGCGGCTGGCTGATTTCCGCCGCGGCCGGCATCGGCGTGGCGCTGTGCATCCTCCGCATGTCCCGCGAAAAATTCCTCCCACTCGAGCAAAACCCGGTCTCCCGTGGCATCGCCCGCGTGTACGTGCCCGCGCTCACTTGGGTGCTCAGCCATAAGAAGGCGTTTCTCGTCCTGCCCTGCATCCTGCTCTTCTCGGGATTCAGCGTCTGGCTGGGAATCGGCAGGACGCTCCGTCCCGTCGAACGCCTCGTCAATGCGTTTGCACGCGAAGAAGCCTCGCCGGAACTTCGCAAGCTCATGCACGCAGCGCCGGGTGAAAAGCTGGCGCGACCGTTGATCGAGCTTTCGCATTTCGGCTGGGAGCGCGTCCGCGACGGCGACGGCGCGGAGCGCACGCGTCTGGTGTGGCGGCGGCACGATCCGAATGAACGCGCGGCGGAGACAGAAGCCGGAATCTCGGTTGTGGCCAGCGGTCGCATCCTGCCGGGCCTGGGGCGCGAATTCTTCCCGCCGCTTGACGAAGGGTCGTTCCTCTACATGCCTTCGCTGCTCCCGCAGGGCTCGCTGTCGCAGGCCATCGAGGTGAACAGCACGCAGAATCGGGCGATGGCCCAGGTGCCCGAAGTCGAATCCGTCGTGGGCAAGGTCGGCCGCGCCGACACCGCGCTCGACCCCGCCCCCATCGGCATGATCGAGAGCATCGTGATCCTCAAGCCCGAGGACGAATGGCGGCAGGTGCCCGTGGACCGGTTCTTCTCGGGCTGGCCGGCCTTTCCCAGGAAGCTGCTGTCGAGGCTCTGGCCCGAGACGCGCCGCATCACCAAGGACGAAATCCTCGCGGACCTTCAGCGGAAGACCGCGATTCCCGGCGTGCTGCCCACCTTCCTCCAGCCGATCCAGACGCGCCTCATCATGCTCCAGACGGGTTTCCGCGCCATGATGGGCGTCAAGATCTACGGCTCCGACCTGCGCGAGATCGAACGTCTCGGCCTTCAGATCGAGCAGCTCCTGCACGAGGTGCCCGGCGCGACCGACATCGTGGCGGACCGCATCGTCGGAAAACCCTACATCCAGATCGACATCGATCGCGACCGCATCGGCCGCTATGGCGTCAACATCCGCGACGTGCAGGACGTCGTCGAGATGGCGCTCGGCGGAATGAACCTCATGGAGTCCGTCGAAGGCCGCGAGCGCTATCCCATCCGCATCCGCCTGGCACGGGACTTTCGCGAAGACCTCGAGGCCATCAGCCGCATCGCCGTGCCGACGTCCACCGGCGCGCAAGTGCCGCTGGCGCAGCTCGCGGAGATCAAGACCGTGCTCGGGCCGCAGGAGATCAAGGGCGAACGCGGGCTCCTCGTCGGCTACGTCACGATGAACACGCGCGACCGTGACGAAGTGTCGGTCGTCAACGATGCCGAGGCGCTGCTGCGCGAGGCGCTCCAGGACGGACGGCTGACGCTGCCGCCGGGCTATTACTGGGAATGGTCGGGGCAGTTTGAAAACCAGGTGCGCGCGATGGCGCGGCTGAAGCTTCTCGTGCCGCTGACGCTGGCGATCATGTTCGTGATGCTCTACATGGGGTTCTCGCGGTGGTGGGTCGCGCCAGTGATTTTCTTCGGCGTGCTCGTCTCGGCCAGCGGCGGATTCATCCTGCTCGCGCTGTGGGGCGCAAACCTGTCCGTGGCCGTGTGGGTGGGGTTCCTGGTGCTCTTCGGCGTCGTGGACGACGACGGCGTGGTGATGTCGACCTACCTCGAAGGCGTCTTCAAGGATCGAGCGTTCGGTTCGGTGGACGAGATCCGCGCGGCGGTCGTGGATGCCGGGCTCAAGCGCATCCGTCCCTGCCTCATGACGACGGCGACGACCATTTTCGGACTCATGCCGATCTTCTGGGCGACGGGGCGCGGCTCGGACGTGATGCAGCCGATGGCGATCCCGTCCATCGGCGGCATGGCCGTGAGTCTGATCACGCTGTTCATCGTCCCCTGCGTCTTCTGCGCCGTGGAGGAATGGAAGTGGAGGCGGTTATAAAAGAACTGGAGCCGGCGAAGGGGATCGAACCCCCAACCTGCTGATTACAAATCAGCTGCTCTACCATTGAGCTACACCGGCGGAAAACAGCGTGGACTATACTGAAATTCGGCCTGCGTTGTCAAACCGCAAAGCCGCGATGTCGGCGGCGGCGATGGCATCCCAGTCG
>JAAZAI010000005.1 GCA_012514445.1 Lentisphaerota bacterium | reverse complement strand
GGTGCTCTTCTCGGAGACGACGTAGACGCCGGAGCCGCGCTGCTCCTCCACGAGCTGCAGACCGTAGGGCGCGAGGATCGAGATCAGCCCCTGTTTCCATGGCTTGTTCTCCAGGCGCAGGCTCACGAGCTGCGGCGCGGCGTTCGTCCAGCGCGAGATGATCGTGGCGCCCGAGGCCTCGCGGAACGCGCGGATGACGTCCGGGAGCGGCGCCTCGTCGAATTCCATCGAAACCAGGACTTCGCCGTTCTCGTTAATGGCGGATGCCGGCTCGGACTCGACCGCCACCGTGGCGGTCGGGGGCGCTGCCGCGGAGACCTCGGGCGATGCTTCAGGCTCTGCAGGGGGGGGCTCGGTCGATGCCGGCGCTTCGACGACAACGGCGACCGGCGCTTCGGCGACAACCTCCTCTGTGACCTCCTCCACGACCTCCTCCACGACCTGCGTCTCCGCCGCGGGTTCGACGGCGGCGGCGATGGCGGGGCTCGGGGCCGAGGCCGGTTCGACCGCAGGGGCCGGGCTGTTGAGAATCGCGTCGATCGATGCGTCGACGTTGTCGATTCCGCCTTGCGCGGCGGCAATGGGCTGATACAGCAGCGCGGCCATCAGCAGCGCGGCGGCGAAAACGAACGGAATTCTCTTCATCATGGCATTGTCCCTTGTTTGTGTTTTGTCGAACATTGAATCAGCACATCTGCATTGCGGATCATTTTCGTCCGGCGCGCCCGCCGGGGATACGCTCCGCCAAAACTCGTGAAAGCCGATAGGCCTTTTCATTGAATGAAATATAGTCCACCTTCCACGTGAACGCAACCGCATTGTTCGTGGTCGTGAATTCCTGCCCGGGGACGAAAGTCCGCCCCATCAGCACCATCTTGTCTACCTTCTCCCGCGTTTCGGGATGCAGGCCGATGAACAGCCCGCCCGGCTTCGGGAGCGCCGCAAGGGCCGCCTCCCATTCCTCGGCGCCGACCGGTGTCTGGAGCCATAGCTCCTCGTCCGAGAGCACCGGCGCCGCGACCGCCTCGACTTCCTGGGTGGCGGCGGCCTTCGGCGCGTAGCCGACGGGCCAGAAGGGATTGCGCCGCGCCGGCGCGGCATCTGCGCTGGCGCTGTTGCAGAGCAACAGCAGCGCCAGCGCGGCTGGCGCCGGCTTGAAATTTGAAATTTGAAATTTGAAATTTGGCCCCTGGGAATTCTTTGTCGTAAACTTTGTCGCGAGCTTTGTCGATGTGAAACTTGAAATTTGAAATTTGAAATTGGGGCTGAGGAAACGCTTTGTCGCAATCTTTGTCGCGAGGGTTGTCGTATTTGCCGCAAGCCCGAACCCTGGCCCCTGACCCCTGGCGCCTGAACCCTGACCCCTGAACCCAGGCTCCTGATCCCGGTCGCTCGGCGTCCCGATAGTGGATGGCTTCATGCCCATGGTCTATTTACCCTTCTTCTCGGGAGCCGGCGGCGGCGCGACCACCGGCCACTCGATGCCGACCGTCATTTCCTGAACTTCGGGATCGCGCGCCTGCGCCACGATGCGCAACGAAGACACGGTCGCCATTGGATGTGCACGTTCGACGTCGCGGATGAACGCGGCAAGCCTGGGGTAGGCGCCGGAGGCCGTGAACTCCAACGGCTGGCGGGCGTAGAGCCGTCCCTGGGCTGGTGAACCCCCGCCGAGGGGCAACTGCGGAAGACGCCGCACGCTGCCGCCGACGAGGGCCACGCCGTTGCTTTCGGCGATGGGCTGCAGCAACGACATCCCGCGCATCTCGTACGACCCGAGAAGCGGCTCGAGGACGCCGCCCTGGCGGAGCGCGTCGAGTTCCGCCTCGAGCGCCTCGGCCTCCTGTCGCCGCGGGGCCGTCTGCTTGATCTTCGCTCGCTGGGCGTCAAGGTCGTCCGCGGCGGCGGCAACCGCCGTGGCAAGCCTGCGGCTCTCTCGTTTCGCGGGCAGAAGCAGCAAGAAGATGGAGCCCAGAGCAAGCGCCAGCAGCGCGATCGACGTCATTACGGCGCGTCGCGTCGCGGGATTCAGCTCCTGCCAGCTCGACAGTTTTGCGGCGGGGCTCATTTGAAGCTCCTTTCCGTGCATTCGCAGCTGATCTCGAAGAGGAACTGGCCCGAGCCGTCGGAACTCATCTTGAACGCGCCGCCCGGGATTTCGGCGGATTTCACGAGCCCGGCGAAGGCCGGCCCCGCCATCGCCGCCTTGAGCCGGGCCGCCGTTTCGGCGGAATCGACGAGGCCGGCGAAGTTGATGAAGACTTTTTCGGGGGCGGGTCCGGCCGGCTTGACGGCGGTGGCCGACGCGCCGGTCTTCGTCGCGGACCGGACCGGGGGCTTGTCCTCCTTCTTCGCCGGCGGGCGGTAGGGAGGCGGGATCGTGACAGACGTGAACTGGACCGAGGCGGGGACGACGTCGGGCAGTTTCGCGAGCATGTCGCCGAAGACGACGCGGCCGTTGCGGTAGCGCCCGATCTGGTCGATCTCGGCGCGGGCGGCGTTGACGCGCAAGACCAGCGCGTCGAATGCCGCGATGGCGGGCTTGAGGTCGTCGGTTGTAGCGGCGATGGCGGCCTCTTCGCGTTGCCGGGCGGCGTTCGCCGCGGCGACGATATGCCACCAGACCAGCAGTGCGACCAGGGCGAAGCCGCAGAGGATCGGCGCCATGACGCGCATGCGAACGGGGTTGCTGCTGACTCGTTCGTCGTCGCGGAGGAGGTTGATGTGGATGGTGCGGCTCATGCTCCCTCCATGGCGGCTACGGCGGCGCCGATCGCAGGGACGAACGCCCCCGCGAGGTTCTCGAAGTCCGCGGGGAGGACTGCGCCAGCGGTCCGCGCCATCTCCTGCGCGGGGTTGCAGGGGACGATCTCCGCGCCGGTCCGCTGTTTGAAGACGTCTGCCCAGTAGCGGACGCCCGTTTCAAGCCCGCACAGGAAGAAGCGGTCGATGAAGCAGCCTTTCATGCGCACGGCGTAGTCGGCGGACATCTCGGCCTGGCGGAACAGCGGCCCCAGCACCGGCTCGATCACGGCCGTGGGATCGATGAGCGTGTCGTTGAGAATATCGCGGGCCGTGGCTTCGTCGAGGTTCATTTTGCGGCACACGGCCTCCAGCACGTCCCGGCTGCCGATCGAATGCTTGCGATAAAGGACTGGCGCGAATTCGTTGAAGATCGCCAGCGCGGTCGATGAAGCTCCGGCGATGAGGAGCAGCGCCGTGCCGTTCGTGTCGGCAAAGGAGGGCGACACGGCGAAGGCGTTGAGCCTGGCCATGTCGGCGACTTGGATGGATACCGCAGTCGGCCGCCGCCCCTCAGGAAGCAGATGAGCGGCCCAGGACGCCACGGCATCCGGAACGGCGGCCACGAAGGGCAGCGAATCCCCGTCCTCGGCATGGAGCTGCGTCCGGAACCGCGCCTTCTCCTTGTCCGCCATCGCCTCGTCGACACCGGAGGCTTGACGTAGCAGCGCATCGTCAGAGGTGACGGCGAAGGCAGCGGAAGGGGCTTGAAAGGCCTTTGGAAGCACCCACCCGCCGCTCTTGGACGCCATCGCGCCGACTGCGGGCAGAGTCGAGTCCAGCGGTAGCATCGCCGCCGCCGCCAGCTCGAAGGCGCCTCCCGCGCCGCGCCGGATCCTGACAACTGGCGTCCCGCCGCGATTTCCGGAGCCCAGCTCAATGCCGACCATGTCAGCTACCGGTTTCAAACCCGGCCTTGGCTTGTCTTTCTCTTTGTCCTTGGCTTCGTTCATGTCTGGGTGTGATATTGGAGAATTTAGCTTGAATTGTTAGCAAAATACGTGCCACTTTACAGCCGAAATGCGAAGGTAAGTTCAGATGATAATTGCCTCCCGACCCGGCAATCGGCCGCCGGGGGCAGGCAGAAAGCGTGTGTGGGCGTGGAAGTGTGTGGGTGGTGGAGTTCCGCGTCTGCCGTACTCTTACACCTACCCTTACACTCGAATCTTGTCTTGAATCCCGGATTGGCGTGTAGGAGCATGTGTACGAGTACGAGTAGGAACACGCCCCGCGCATTCGCCTCGGCAGTACCGACGCGGCTACGACGCGTCGCCCGATCGAATGGCACAGCCATTCGCGCACTCGGCCATGCACGGCGGCGATTTCTTGCCGCTTTCGGGCAACCCGTCGTAGCCGGGTTGGTACTTCGCCGCCGCTCGGACTTCAGGATTCTGCGCGACCATCCAGACTCCCACGCACCCACATACATGACGTGCTGGCGCAGCGACGAAATTCGCCGATTCAGGCTTAAGTTAGCGCCATTCGGGTCTGTCCCTTAAATTTCGAGACGAAATCCGCGCGATCGTGGAGACGCTGCCTGAAAGCCTAGCGCCATTCGGGTCTGTCCCTTAAATTTCGAGACGAAATCCGCGCGATCGTGGAGACGCTGCCTGAAAGCCTGGTCTAGCTGGCGTGGCCGTGGTCGCTCCACCCGTTGCGGCGAACTTGTGTTTTTGTCGACGATGGGGTAAGATTGTCAAGCGTAATGCAAGAAGGCATCCGGGCAAGGGCGGGTCCGGGCCGCTGAAACGGCGGCCCGAGCGGAAGCGGGGATCCCGGGTCGGGTCCGGAACAGAACAGGAGTGGCGATGAAAGTCGAAAGTTGGCTGTTTCTGGCGATTGCTCTTGGCGTGGTCTCCCTCGGGTACGCGTTGTACCTCTACCACTGGGTGGACAAGCAAAACCCCGGCGGCGAGCGCGAGCGGCAGATCGCCGGCTACATCCAGGAGGGCGCGCGGGCGTACCTGGGCAAGCTCTACGGGACGCTCGCCAAGCTCGTCGCCGTGCTGGCCGTCTTCATCGCGCTGCTCTTCAGCATCGACATGATCAAGTCCGTCGAGATCGGCCACGTCACGGGCGTCACGGGCAAGCCGCTCGAGGGCGTCTGGACGGCGCTGGCGTTCGTCGCGGGCGCGACCTGCTCCGCGCTGGCGGGGTATCTGGGCATGAGCATTGCGGTCAAGGCCAATCTGCGCTCGGCCGTCGCGGCGAAGCTCGCCCTCAATCCGGCCTTCAACGTCGCGTTCCGGGCGGGCGCCGTGCTGGGCATGGCCATGGTCGGCACGGCCGTCATCGGCATTTCGACGATCTACCTCTTCACGGGCGATCCGGAGATCATTCTCGGCTTCTCGCTCGGGGCGTCGGCCATGGCGCTGCTGGCGAAGGCAGGCGGCGGCATCTTCACGAAGACGGCGGACATCGCGGCGGACCTCGTGGGCAAGGTCGAGGCGGGCATCCCGGAGGACGATCCGCGAAATCCGGCGGTGATCGCGGACAACGTGGGCGACAACGTGGGCGACGTGGCGGGCATGGGCGCGGACATCTTCGACTCCTACGTCGCCTCCGCCGTGGCCGCGATGATCCTCGGCGTCGGCGTGGGCCGGACGGCGGTCGCCGGCGGCGGCGGCGATCCGCGCTTCTACGTCGTCTTTCCGCTGATCCTCTGCGCGGTGGGCATGCTCGCGAGCTTCCTCGGAATCCAGTTCGTGCGCGTGGGCCGCAACGGCAAGCCCGGCGCGGCGCTCAACAACGGCACCATCGTCACCTGCGTGATCTTCGCGGCGCTGGCGACGCTGCTGACGTGGCTCGGCGGCTTCAACCTCGGGGTGCTGATCGCGACGATCTCCGGCCTGGTGATCGCGGTGCTCATCGGCTTCTGCACGGACTATTACACGAACGACGAGCGCAAGCCGGTCCGCAAGGTGGCCGAGATGTCGAAGTCGGGCTCGGCGATCACGATCATCACGGGCCTGAGCTACGGCTTCATCTCGATCCTGCCGAGCATCCTCGGCATCGTGGCCGCCACGCTCGTCTCCTTCATCTCGGCGGAGGCCTTCGGCGTGAGCGGCATCTACGGCATCGGCATCGCGGCGGTGGGCATGCTCTCGATCACCAGCGTGATCGTCTCGGCCGACGCCTACGGGCCGATCGTCGACAACGCGAAAGGCATCGCCGAGATGTCGGGGATGGGGCACGAAATCGTGGAGCGCTGCGACACGCTCGACTCCGCGGGCAACACCGCGAAGGCGATCACGAAGGGCTTCGCGATCAGCGCGGCGGCCCTGACGGTGCTGGCGCTTTTCGCGACGTACGGCGAAGTGCTCGCGGCGCTGGGCGTCGAGCTCGACATCGACCTGCAGCGCCCGGTGGTGCTGGCCGGCGTGCTGCTCGGGGCGACGTGCCCGCCGGTGTTCTCCGCGCTGCTGATGCTCGCCGTCACGAAGAACGCGTTTCTGATGATCGAGGAGATCCGCGCCCAGTTCAGGGCCAGGCCCGGCATCCTCAAAGGCTCCGAGCTGCCCGACTACGCGCGCTGCGTCTCCATCGCCTCCGCGGGCGCCCTCTCCTCGCTCGTGCTCCCCGCCGTCATCGCGGTGATCGTGCCGATCGCGGTCGGGTTGCTGCTCGGGACGGACGCGCTGGGCGGCTTCCTGGGCGGCTCGATCTTCACCGGCGTGATCTTCGCGATGTTCATGTCGAACGCCGGCGGGCTCTGGGACAACGGCAAGAAGTACATCGAGGCCGGCCATCACGGCGGCCCGGGTTCCGACGCGCACAAGGCGGCGGTCGTCGGCGACACGGTCGGCGACCCGTTCAAGGACACGGCGGGCCCCTCCATCAACACGCTCATCACGGTGATGTCGCTCGTCTCCTCGCTCTTCGCGCCCGTGATCGCGGCGCTGACGATCCGCAATTTCTTCTAACAAGCCCGCGCGGGCGGCCCGCCGCCCGCCGGGAGTCCAGGAGGTGTCGCCATGTCCACGCACTTGTATTTGTCCCTCGTCCCCGAGGCGTTCATCGCCTCCATGCTCGATCCCGAGGCCTTCGGCGCCTACTACGCCTGCGGCACGATGAAGAAGGCGCACGGCCAGGCGATGTTCGTCGAGGTCGACCCCGCCTTCCGCAGTCGCGACTTCCGGATCGCCGAGGCGCTTGAGCGCTGCAAGCCCCACGAAGACGGCCGGCCCAAGAGCTCGGTCTACATCGCCGTGTACCGCGTCGCCGAGCGCATCCCGGTCTCCGCGCTCGGCGCGCTCCACCTGACCACGAGCGACGGCCGGGTGCTGGCGCTCGAGAAGCGCGAGGCGCCGGAGGACGTCGACGAAGGTCTCCGCCTCTACCAGGAGCTGAGCCCCACCCGCCCGCTGGTCGCCAGCACGAAGCCGCCGATGGCCTTCTATCGCCACATGACGGACGCCTCGGCCAACCTCTTCGTCCTCCCCGCCCTCCACTTCGCCGACCTCCGGCTGGACTCGCTCGCGACGGATCCGGAATCCGGAGGCTGCGACGACCTGCCCTACGCCAACATGGACCACCTGCGCCAGTGCCTCTCGGACATCCGCGCGACGGGCGCCGCGACGAAGATCGTCGACCGCAACCACTCGGTCGCGTTCCCGTACCGCCTCGTCCGCTCCGGTTTCTACTTCGGCAATGGCGCCGCCGTCGCGCACTATGCGATGCCCGGCCGCGAGGCGCTGCTCGAGAAGCACTACGACTGGTGGCGCTCCTCGCAGGTATGAGGCGCGCGACGCCGCCGCGGAGGGGCGGACGCCCATGAGGAGGAAGATCGAAATCCTGGCGCCCGCGGGCGACATGATCTGCCTGCAGGCCGCCCTCGACGCCGGCGCGGACGCCGTCTACCTCGGCCTCGGCGGCTTCGACATGCGGCGGATCGTCGCCGGCAACTTCACGGCGGCGTCGCTCGCCGACGCCGCCGCGCGCTGCCGCGCCCGCGGCGCGAAGCTCTACCTCGCGCTCAACACGATCGTCTTCGAGGACGAACTCGCGGCCGTGCGGGAGCAGCTCGCCGCCGCGAAGCCGCACGTGGACGCCGTCATCGCGGCGGACTGGGCGGTCTGCGGCGCGTGCCGCGAGCTGGGAATCCCCTTCCACGTCTCGACGCAGATGTCGTGCTCGAATTCGCAGGCCGCGGCGTTCCTCAAGGCGCAGGGCGCCTCGCGCATCGTGCTGGCGCGCGAATGCACGCTCGACGAGGTGGCGCGGATCGCGGCGGCGGCGGACGTCGAGATCGAGGTCTTCGTGCACGGCGCCACGTGCGTGGCGGAGTCCGGACGCTGCCTCCTCTCGCACGAGGCCTACGGACATTCCGCCTCGCGCGGCGACTGCCGCCAGCCCTGCCGCCGCCGCTACCGCGTCCACGAAGTGCGCGAGGGCGACGGATCGGACGCGGAGTTCGAGGTGGAGTCCCACGCCGTGTTCTCGGCGCGCGATCTCTGCTCGCTGCCGTTCCTGGACCGGCTCGCGGCGACGGGCGCGGCGTCGTTCAAGATCGAAGGGCGCGCCCGCAACGCGGACTACGTGCGCACCGTCGTGGGCGCGTATCGCGAGGGGGTGGACGCCGTGGCGGACGGGCGGTTCACGCCGGAGCTGGCGGAGGCGCTCGTGGCGCGCGTCTCGCGAGTCTACCATCGGGAATTCGGCGCGGGACTCTACCACGGGCGGCCTGGCGCGGAGCAGTTCGCGACGCTGGAGGAGAACCAGGCCACGCACATCAAGCGCCATGCGGGGATCGTCCTGCACTACTATCCAAAGGCGAAGGTGGCGCAGGTGCTCGTCCAGGACAGTCCGATCCGAACGGGCGACGAGCTGTCGATCCAGGGACCGACGACGGGCGTCGTGGCGTTCGAGGCCGGGCCGCTGCGGCGCGAAGAGGTGGTCGTCGCCGTCGCCGAGCGCGGAAACTGGGTCACGCTCGCGTGTCCGTCGCCCGTGCGCGTCAACGACAAGGTCTTCCGCGTCGAGCGCGTGAGGGCGAGTCAATGAGAGGGTTCAGGGTTCAGGAATCTTTGTCGCTTTGTCGATTCTTAATCTTAATCTTAATCCTAATCGTAATCGCAATCGAGCATGTGTACGTGTCCGTTCAACCCAGTAGGTGTGGGAGTCCGTTCAGCCGAGAGATGCCGATCCCCTTGCTGTGAAAACGGGGTCGACAAAGCTCTCGCGACAAAGTTTCCGACAAAGTAATCAAACACAAATGCTAGGATTTCCATGAAGATTGACAACAAAATCACGCCGCAGGACTTGCTGCCGGCGCTGACGCGATTCTGGCCGGTGTCGGGCGCGAAGATCGAACGCATCGAGGCGGAGTACGACGCGACCGCCGGCTCGCCGGTCTTCACGGTGGCCGGACGCTACACGACGCGCGGGTGGACGGAGTGGACGCAGGGGTTCCAGTTCGGCTCGGCGCTGCTGCAGTTCGACGCGACGGGCGACGTGGCGTTTCTCGCGCGAGGCCGCGACGGCACGCGGCGCTGGATGGCGCCGCACGTGTCGCACACCGGCGTCCACGACCACGGCTTCAACAACGTCAGCACCTACGGCAATCTCCTGCGGCTGGCGGGGGAGGGGCGCTACGAGGCGGGCGGGTGGGAGCGCGAATGCTACCGTCTCGCGCTGAAGGTCTCGGGCGCGGTGCAGGCGGGCCGGTGGAGTCCGGTCGCGGGCGGCGGAGGCTTCATCTACTCCTTCAACGGGCCGCAGTCGCTTTTCGCGGACACCATCCGCTCGCTGCGCTCGCTGGCGCTGAGCCATCGGCTCGGCCACGTGATGATGGGCGAGAACGACCGGCCGATCTCCTTGCTGGGGCGGCTCGTGGACCACGCGCGGACGACGGCGGAGTACGCGGTCTACTACGGCGAGGGGCGCGACGCCTACGACGTGCGCGGCCGCGTGGCGCACGAGAGTCTCTTCAACCCGAACGACGGCAACTACCGGGCGCCGAATTCGCAGCAGGGCTATTCGCCTTTCAGCACCTGGACGCGCGGCCTCGCGTGGATCATGCTGGGGTACGCCGAGGAGCTGGAGTTCCTGGCGACCGAGCCGGCGGAGGCGCTCGCACCGCACGGCGGCTTCGCCGCGATCGAGGCGTTCATGCTGAAGGCCGCTCGCGCCGCCTGCGACTTCTACTGCGCGCACGCCTGCGCCGACGGCATCCCCTTCTGGGACACCGGAGCCCCCGGCATCGCCGGGAACGACGCGCTCTATGCGCAGGCGTCCGATCCGTGGAACGCGCCGGAGCCGGTCGACAGCAGCGCGGCGGCGATCGCCGCGCAGGCGCTGATTCGGCTGGGGCGCTATCTGGAGGCGAAGGGCGAGGACGGCGCGGACTACCGGCAGGCGGGGCTGACCGTGCTGCGGACGCTGCTCGACGAGCCGTATCTGAGCCTCGCGCCGGAGCATCAGGGGCTGCTTCTGCACTCGATCTACCATCGGCCGCGGGACTGGGACCACATCCCCGCCGGCCGGCGGATTCCGTGCGGGGAGTCCAGCATGTGGGGGGACTACCATCTGCGCGAAGCCGCCCTGCTCGCGCAGCGCCTGGCGGACGGTGCACCCTACCACGCCTTCTTCAACGCCATCGCCTGAAAATCGCGTAAAGCGTTGGACAATTCCAGAGGGCAAATGCTAGAATCGCCCTTTGAATCGCACGCCGAAAGAAGAGTTGTCCCGATGGCCGAAAATCTCACACCGATGATGCGCCAGTACCAGCGCATCAAGTCCGAAGTCGCCGAAGACGTGATCGTCATGTTCCGTCTCGGGGACTTCTACGAGATGTTCTTCGAGGACGCGGGGCGCGCCGCGCCGGTCCTGGGCGTCGCGCTCACGAAGCGCAGCGGCTACGCGATGTGCGGGATCCCCTACCACGCCCTCGACGCCTATCTCGCGAAGCTCATCCGCGCCAACCTCAAGATCGCCATCTGCGATCAGATGGAAGACCCTGCCACGGCCAAGGGCATCGTCCGGCGCGAGGTCACGCGCATCGTCACTCCGGGCACCGTGACCGAGGAGAGCGTGCTGCGCGACGACCGCAACAACTACCTCGTGGCCCTCGCCGACGGCGGACCGCGCGGCCTGGGCCTGGCCGCGCTCGACCTCTCGACCGGCGAGCTCGCGGTCGAGACGCACGAATCGCCGGCATCCCTCGTCGAATCGCTCCGCCGCCTCGCCCCGGGCGAGGGCCTCGCACCCTCCGCGGACGGCGTTCCGGACCCCGCGCTGGCGGCGCTGATGAAGCAGGCGGACATCCGCTGCATCACGCCGGTCGACGCGATGTTCTTCGATCCCGCAGCCGCGTATTCGACGCTGATCCGCCATTTCAACGTGACGTCGCTCGACGGCTTCGGCTGCGAGGGGCTGCCGCACGTCGCGGCCGCCGCCGGCGCGCTGATCCAGCATGTCCGCGAGAACCTGCGCCGCGACCTGTCGCACGTGCGGTGCCTGCGCCTCGGTCAGACGGCCGGCCACATGATCCTCGACGAGGGGACGCGCGAGCACCTCGACCTGCTGCCCGGCGCCTCGCGCGACGTCGCCGCGACGCTCTACGGCGTCCTCGACGCGACCGGGACGCCGATGGGCGCGCGCCTGCTGCGGAGCTGGATCACGCGGCCGCTCCAGGATCTTGACGCCATCCGCGCCCGCCACGACGCGGTGGAGGCGCTGACGAAGGCGCGCGCGGCGCTCACGCCGCTGCGCGAGCTGCTCGGGGGCGTGCGCGACCTCGAGCGCACGATCGCGCGGATCTCCCTGGGGCGCGGCAACGCCCGCGACCTGCAGGCCGTCGCCGCGGCGCTCAAGGCCGTGCCCCGCATCCGGGAGCGGCTGGCGCCGCTGACGCGGGACGGCGCGGGGCTGCTCACCTCGGCGGCCGGGCGCCTCGACGACCTTCCCGACCTGGTGGCGGCGATCGAGTCGACGCTCGTGGACTCGCCGCCCGCCACGCTCGGCGACGGCGGGCTGATCCGCCCGGGGGTCGACGCGGAGCTCGACGACCTGCGCGACGCGGCGTCGAACGGGCGCGCGTGGATCGCCGCCTATCAGGCCGAGGAGATCGC
>JAAZAI010000206.1 GCA_012514445.1 Lentisphaerota bacterium | reverse complement strand
TGATGTGGTAGGTGGCCGCGGCCGAGGCATAGAGCATGCCGTCGCCGGGCGAGACGAGGTGGAAGAGTTCGGAATGGATCGCGGTCTTCGCCCGCGTGTAGCCGATCGCGGCCGACCACTCCGCGTCGCGGAAGCGGAATGCGAGCTGAGCGCCCGCCACGCTCAGCGGCGTCGACGCCGCATGGATCTCGGAGAGGTTCGCCGCGCCTTCGGGGGCGAGCTGGATGCCCTGCGAGGCGGAGGCGATGACGTAGCCGTTCTGCACGACGGCGTCCTTTACGGCGATCTCGGGCACGACAACCTTGCCGGGCGTGGCGGTGTCGATCTTGCGCTCCATCTTCAGCGCGACCTTCATCATGCCGGAAACGGGCTTGCGGAAGGGAATCGTCACCGCGAGCGCGCCGCCTTCGCCCTTGCGCTGCTCGATGTCGCCGTCGGCGACGTCCCTGCCGGTCGCCGAGGTGATCGTCCAGCCCTCGGCCTTGCCGATCGCGACGACGATCTGGTCCGCGGGCGCGTCGCGCAGGTCGAGCTGCAGCGAGGCCTCGACGGACGCGAGGGCGTCCTCGACGCGCACGACGATCGTGTTCTCGCAGTGGATGGCGGTGACGATGTCCTCGAGGGCGACCTCGAGCGAGCACGGCGTGGTGGTGTAGCGGTAGGCGCTGCCGTTGGGAAGCGCGGGCGGTGCTTCCTTCGTTTTCGCCCCGGTCGCGGGCGCCGGCGCGGCGGCGTCCGTCTGCAGCAGATTTGTCATCGCGCCCGGCTGGATGCGGATCGCGCCCGTGGGGGAGACGGTCAGCAGTCCCTCGGTGCGCAGCACACCGGCCGGCGAGATCGGTTCGATCAGGGTCTTGCAGGGGAAGGCCGGCAGCGCGTCCTCGTAAACGAGCGTGATCCGCGCGCCGGCGCTCTCCACCTGCGGCGTGAGCGTCAGCGTCGCGTAGGCCGGGTCGTCGGAGGCGCCGACCTCCTGCTTGAGCAGGCCGAAGTCCGTGTCCGTGCCCACGATGTTCACGTGCTTCGGCACGCGGAACGCGTAGCTGCGCACCGCGCCCTGCGTGATCTTGAACGTGAAGACGGACGTGTGCCGGATGACGCCCGGCGAGACGAGCGAGGTCGTCTCCGCGCGGCAGGAGACGATGGCGTCGGCGCTTTGGAAGCGCGTCGCCGCCGAACGCCACCGCACCTCGGCCGGTCGGTCGGCCGGCAGGTTGCCCTTGATGACGCGCTCCGGCGGCGGACCGTCGGTCTGCGCGGCCTCGAGGTTGCCGGCGTGCTCGACCGAAACGTCCCACTCCTGCGGGTTGACGCGGATTTCGAACGTGCGCACCGTCGCCACGGGCAGGTCGAGCGTCACGCCCTCGCCCTTGGCGGTCGTGAACGCCAGCTCCACGCGCCCGGAGCGTCCGCCGCCCCAGAACGTCGGCTCCGCCGCGATCCGGTACAGGCCGTCCGGGCCCGGCGGCAGCAGCGTCATGCCCGCGGGCAGCGTCTGCGAGACGATCGCCGCGCTGCCGCCAAGGACGGGCACCGAGCCGCCGGGCCGCACGTTGTCGAGGCGGAACGCCAAGCGCCCGCCTAGCATGCCGTCCTTCACCTCGCCAGCGAGGTGGAGCCCCGAAACCGTCGCGGCCGTCTCGGCGCCCGCGGCGAAGCTCCATGCTGTCATCAAAATTGCCGCCATTTTCTTCAACGTATTCACTGCCACCTCCAAGTTTTATAGCCACAAAAAACACAAAAGTTGCTGAGGCTCGATTAAAGTTGGTTGATTTCCATTTCATTGCCTCTTGTGCTTTTTTGTGTTTTTCGTGGCAATTCCTAAAACCCAAACCCCATCAGATTTGCAGACACAGAAATTAGTTTTTGTGTTTTTCGTGGCTATTATTACAAGCCAATCCCCATCAGTCTCTTCACCGTTTCTGCAAACGACTTCGCGGGGGTATAGAAGTCGAGTTCGACCGCCACGCGGACCGCTTCCGCTACCACCGGCTGCAGCGCGTTCGCCTGGGCGGCGGGCGGCACGTGCTTGAGCGCGGTCGCGAACTCCGCCACGGCGCACGCAAGCCGGAACTGCGGCCGCGCGCGGACGAAGTCCCGCTGAACGGCCTCCGCCGCGATGGGCGCTTCGATCTCCTCCACGGCGCCCGTGTCGACGCGGCGGTAGCGGATGCGCACGATCCCGAGCGTCGCGGCGGGTTTCAGGCCCTCCGCGAGCTGCATCTCGTACACGACCGTCACGCCCTGCCCCGACCCCACTTCGCCGGCGTCCACCGAATCGTCGCGGAACTGCTCGTCCTTGAGCGCGCGGCTGTCGTAGCCATGCGAGCGATACGCCTTCACCGCGTCCAGGTTCCATTCCACCTGGATCTTCACATTCGCCGCGATCGTGTTGAACGAATTCTGCAAATCCTCCACGAAGCTCTCGTGGATGGACGCCTCGGAGTCGAGGAAGCGGTACTGCCCGTTGCCGCGGTTGGCCATCGCCTCCAGCAACGTGTCATTGTACGTACTGCGCCCCACGCCGATCACGGAGCAACTGATGCCGCGGTCGCGGTTCGCGGCGACCTTGGCGAGGATCTCCTCCGCGTTCGCGCTGCCCAGGTTCGCGATGCCGTCGGAGAGGATCACGACCCGGTTCTCGGCATCCGGCGCGAAATCGGCCGAGGCCGACTCGAAGGCGCGGACGATGCCGTCCTCGAGATTCGTCGCGCCCTGGCAGCGGATCGCGGCGAGTTCGTCGTCAGCCCGCTTCGCGGTCTCCGGCTGGTTCCATCCGCTCAGCGTGAAAATTTTGCGCGTCTTGTCCGAACACGTCAGCAGCGTCACGGTGTCGTCCGGGGAGAGTTTCGCGAGCAGCGTTTTGATCGCCCGCTTCGCGAGCGCCATGCGCTCGGGCGTGTCCATCGAGCCGGAGGCGTCGAGGAGGATCGTCAGCACAAGCGGACGCTGCTCCTCGCGGCCGAGGCGGCGGCCCTTGACGCCCACGCGCAGCAGGTGGTTCCCGGGGCGGAAGGGCGAAGTGGCGCCTTCGAGGTAGACGCGGAAGGTCGCCTCGGCGGGCGCGAGGTCGCCGTAGTCGAACGCATTGATGAACTCCTCCTGGCGGATCGTGGCGGGTTCCGGCCGCGCGCCCTCGTCGATCAGCGAAACCGCGCGTGAATACCCCGCCGAATCCACGTCGAGCCCGAACGTCGAGAGCGGATGCTCCGCCGTGGGGATGAGTGTGAACGGGCCGAAATCGACGGGCGCGGGCTTTACCGCAATCATCTTCAGTTCCTCGACAGGCTCTTCCACCAGGACCGCCTTGTCCGCGCCGTCCACGGCTTCGGAGCCGACGGCAGGCAGCTCCTTCGCGAGATCCTTTTGCCGGGATTTACGGTATTCATCGAGAAGCTCGCGACGCGGATTTTCAAGCTTCGCCAGTTCGGCAAGTATGGCGCTCTGGGACTCGCGTTGATCCATCTTCAGAGTTTCATCGGCCTTGCGTGCGATAGAAGCGAGTTGTTTTTCTTGCTCTTCGGCTCTCAATCGTCTTTCGGGAGCGTCGAGCCGCTTCGCTTTGAAGGTGGTGCCTTCGGTGTAATACACATCCTCGTCGGAATCGACCGCTTGAGCGAGCTCCTGAGCGACCATCGGACTGCCGTCCGAAGCGGCCTGCAATTGCGCCTCGACCTTCTCTTGAGCTTCCTGGCGCGGCAATTCCACGAGTTGAGCCGATTGGGGCTGCTGGACTTGAGGAGCGTTCCTGCGCTCGCGAGCCAAGGAGGCAGACCGGACGGGCTTCGCCCCATGTTCGATGCCTCGCATGACGATCGGGCTTTTCACGATGGCAACCGACTGAATCTCCGCAGGTCGAGGAGTCACCGGGGCTGGCTCCTCAGCTTCCTTGAGGTCGAGATCTGGGCCTCGCTCCGCGAGGGCCTTGGCAAAGCCGTCAACATCCATCCGCCCGTCGACGACCCGCTTCTTCTCTCGGGGATGTTCATTGAGGGCCCCGGACACGACGTACGCCGCCGGTTTTGCCGGTGTGGCTGCGGCGGGAGCGGTGACGACGGGAGGCGCGGTGGAAGGTTCAACGACCGGAGCATCCATTTCCACGCCATAGCTGTAGTCCGCTTTCTCTTCACGCAAGCTCATCGAGGACACATGCGCGGTCTTGACCTTTCGCGCGTGTTCCAGCGCCAAAGGTCCAGCGGGGAAAAGCAGGCCCCACAGCACGCCGCCGACGAGCACGAGCAGGGCGGCGACGCGCAGGAACCTCGGCCAGGAAAACGAGGGTTTACGCGGCTTGCGCCCCTGGGGGAGCGCCGCGAAAATGGCGGCTCGGCGCGCGTCGTCGAGGCGCGCTGGCGCGGGGAGTTGCTTGAGGAGTTCCGCCAGCTCCGTGTCTTCGCGTTCTTCATTCATGGCGCATGCCCTCCCGGGATTGGAGCCGTCTTGCGACCTCGGCGTTGAGGATCTTGACGGCTTCGTGGAGCAGCTTGCGGCAGTGCGTCACGCTGTGGCCGGTGATCGCCGCGATGCTGTCGTGGCCGAGCCCCTGCTGGAGCCTCAGCAGCAGCACCTGCCTGCGCGAGGGAATCAGCGCTTCGAGCGATTCGGCGAGGATCTGGAGCTTCGTCTCGCGGGAGACCTCGCAGTCGCCGGCGCCAGCGCAGTCGGCTTCGATGGCCGCCTCGCGGGCGTAGCCTTCGTGGGCGCGTGTGCGCGTCCGCTCGGCGCGGAGGATGGAGACCGCCTTGTCGTGCGTCACCTTGTAGAGCCAGTTGCGCAGGTGGTCGCCGGACGCCGGCGCCTGGCCGCTGTGCCACTGTGAGGACAACGCCACGAAAGCCTCCTGGACGGCGTCCTGGGCCAGCGCGTGGTCGCGGACGATGCCGACGGCGTAGCGCAGGAGCGGGCTCTCGAACTGGTCGACGACCTGTTCGAGCAATCCGCGCCGTGGATCCACCGCCGTTGTTTCCATGATCTTCAAGGAGCTGCCTTCCCTTGCTGCTTCATACCCTGAATACGCAACCGGATGCGAAACGTTACTTCCAGCGCTTCCCGGCTGCGTCTTTTTTGAGACTATAACCTTGTGATGCCGACAACTCAAGCAAATCCTGCTATAATCGCAACCATGAGCGAGGTGATGGGCAACGTGCATTCCTTTGAGAGCTTCGGGACGCTGGACGGTCCGGGGCTGCGGTTCATCGTCTTCCTCCAGGG
>JAAZAI010000205.1 GCA_012514445.1 Lentisphaerota bacterium | reverse complement strand
TGGAGGTGGGGTCGGCCTTCATCGTGTCGAGCAGCAGCCCCTCGTCCCATTCGACGTTGAGCATCGTCAGCGTCTTGATCCCGGCGAGGGCGATCTGCCGGAGGATCGAGCCCTTGGCGGCCTCGTAGCGGTGCGCGAGCTGGGCGTTCGTGGCGGGGTCGAAGACGTCGGCCGGGAAGCGGAGGTTCGCGAGCTTCTTCTCGTCCTTGAGCGAGGTGCGGACCTCCTCGTAGGTGTAGAAGTTGCGCAGGATGTCCTCGTCGGAGGAATACCCCAGGCAGCGCAGGAACGTCGAGACGAGGAACTTGCGGCGGCGGCGGCGGCGGTCCATGTAGACCCAGATCTGGTTGTTCGTGTCGAACTGGATCTCGATCCACGAGCCGCGGTCCGGGATGATGCGCACGGAGTAGAGCGGCGTGCCGTTGGCGTGGATGGCCTTCTCGGAGCAGATGCCCGGCGACCGGTGGAGCTGGCTGACGATGACGCGCTCGGCGCCGTTGATGATGAACGCGCCGTCCTTCGTCATGAGCGGGATGTCGCCCATGTAGACTTCCTCGGGCGGCTGCTCGATGACGACTTCGCTCTCCCCGTGCTGGCCGCCCTTCTTGGAGATCTTCAGGCGGAAGGTTACCTTGAGCTGGGCGGAATACGTCCCGCCCTCGGCCAGGGCCTCCAGCGGCATCTTGTACTTGGACTCGGCGAGCTCGTACTTCACGAAGTCGAGGCAGTAGCGCCCGTCGAAGCTGTTGATCGGGAACGTCTCCTTGAAGATGCCCTGCAGGCCCTGCGGGCGGCGCTTCAAGGGCGCGGCGTCCGGCTGGAGGAAGTCGTTGTAGGACTTGGTCTGGATCTCGATGAGATCGGGCGGATCAATGACGGACTTTAGCTTGCCGTAGACGGTTCTCTCTACCATCGGGTACCTCGACGTGAAGGTTGCTGAAAAACCGGGATGCGGGTTGTCCATCCCTCAAGACTTCGGGCGTTCTGACGCCCCTGGGGCTGCTGCGTTTCCGCCCCCTGATGCCGGCCTGCTTCAGCGATGCGGTGGGCCGGCGGAATCCGCGGATTGGAAAGCAAGAACGGCGGGCCGGAGCCCGCCTTCATCCATCCGCTGCGGCCCGGCCGCCCGCGCGCACAGGGCGACGCGGCGCGGCGAGCCGCCTTGGGAACGCTATTTGACCTCGACTTTGGCGCCGGCGGCCTCGAGCTTCTTCTTGAGCTCGTCGGCCTCGGCCTTGGAGACGCCGGTCTTGACCATGCCGTTGGACTCGACGAGCGCCTTGGACTCGGCCAGGCCGAGACCCGTGGCGGCACGCACTTCCTTGATCACGGAGATCTTCTTGTCGGCCGGCGTTTCGACGAGCTTGACATCGAACTCGGTCTTCTCCTCGACGGGAGCGGCGGCGGCGGCCGCGGGAGCGGCGGCGGCGACCGGAGCGGCGGCGGAAACGCCCCACTTCGCTTCGAGGGTCTTCACCAGATTGGCGATGTCGAGAACGGAAAGCCCGCTCAGGAATTCAACAACTTCTTCTTGGGTCATTGCTAGTCTCTTTTCTCTTGTCTGTGTAACCGCGCGCGTCGTTTCGCGCGTGGAATCCGGGCGGCCCGGGCTCGCGGCACCCGCCGCGTCAGGCCGCCCTTGGTTTTACGACACGGGTCATGCCGCAGATCCGTCCTTCTCTTCCTTCGCCTTGAGCACGTAGAGGACGCCCGTGAGCGGGGCCGCCAGAACGCGCACGAGGCTCGTCGCGGGGGCCAGCATCGTGCCGAGCAGGGTCCCGCGCATCACATCCTTCGAGGGCAGCTCGGAGAGCTGGGCCACCTGGGCCGCGCTCAGCGTCGCCGCCTCGAGCTGGGCGCCCTTGACGGACGCCTTGTCGTTCTTCTTGAGGAACGCAACGATCGTCTTCGCCACTTCGGCGGGGTCGCCGGCACCCGTCACCATCGCGGTGGGGCCTTCGAGAACGGCTTCGAGACCGATCCAGCCCTTCTCCGCCGCCGCGCGCCGCAGGTAGGCGTTCTTGACCACCTTGGCCTTCGAGCCGACTTTGGCCAGCTCGCGGCGGAGCTCGGAAAAGGCCGAGACCGTGAGGCTGCCGTAGTTGAGAATGAAGCAGTAGTCCGACTGGGCGACGAGGGCGGTGATCTCCTGGATCGCCGACAGCTTCTCCGGACGCTTGGAATTAGCCGCTGGTTTCATGTTCAAATCCTTACTCCTTGATGGCGACCTTCACGGGGACGCCCATGGTCGAGCTGACGGACAACTTACGGATGTAGGCACCCTTGGCGGCGGCGGGCCGCTCGGCGCGGATCGCGTTGAGAATCACGTTGGCGTTTTCGACCAGCTTGTCGGCGTCGAAGCTCAACTTGCCAAAGAGCACGCAGATGTTGCCTTGTCGATCCATGCGGAATTCCACCTTGCCGGCCTTCTGGGCCTTCACCGCGGCGGCCGTGTCGTCCGTCACCGTCCCCGTCTTCGGGTTCGGCATCAGGCCGCGAGGGCCGAGCTGCCGGGCCAGTTTGCGGACGTTCTGCATCGCTTCGGGCGTCGCGATCGCGACGTCGAAGTCCATCCAGCCTCCCTTGACCTTCTCGATAAGATCGTCGTTGCCGACGAAATCAGCGCCCGCCTCACGAGCCGCGTCAGCGGCGGCGCCACCGGCGAAGACCGCCACGCGAACCTTCTTGCCGGTGCCGTGGGGCAGGCTCACCGTGCCGCGAACCATCTGATCCGACTTGCGGGGGTCGCAGCCCATGCGCAGGCCCATTTCCATCGTCTCGTCGAACTTCGCCGCGGGATGCGCCTTGATGAAGGCGATCGCCTCCTCTAGCGAGACAGGCTCGGTGGGTGCGATCTTCACAATGTCCGTGTATTTCTTGCCGTGCTTAGCCATGGTAAAAGTCCTCTCCTCAACCTTCGACGACGATGCCCATGCTCCGGGCCGTGCCCTCGATCATGCGCGCCGCCGCCTCTTCGTTCGATGCATTGAGGTCTTTCGCCTTGGTGCGGGCGATCTCAAGAACCTGCGCACGGGTCACCTTGCCGACCTTCTCCTTGTTCGGCACGCCCGAGCCCTTCGCGAGGCCCGCGGCCTTCTTGAGGAGCACCGCAGCAGGCGGCGTCTTGAGAATGAAGGTGAAGGAGCGGTCCGCGTAGACCGTGATCACCACGGGGATGATGAGCCCCGCCTGGGCCTGGGTGGCCGCGTTGAACTCCTTGCAGAACATCATGATGTTGACGCCCTGCGAACCGAGAGCCGGTCCGATCGGCGGCGCCGGGTTCGCCGCACCCGCCGGCACCTGCAAACGCACGATGCCTGTTACTTTCTTTGCCATTGCTGTTTCCTTGGTTTATGTTCTCCCGGAGTACCCCACCGGTTCAAGCGAACATTCATTTTGCCGCATGAGGCGCCGGCGCGGCCGGCACTTCCCGTTCGACCTGCCAGTATTCCAGATCCACCGGCGTTTCGCCGCCGAAGATCGTCACCATCACGGTGAGCCGGCCGTGGTCGTGGTCGATGGACTGCACGACGCCCGAACTGTTCATGAACGGACCGTCGGTGATCCTGACCAGCTCGCCGGGCTCGAAGTCCACCTTTGGCTTCGGCTTCTCCTCGACTCCGGCGACCTGCCCGCAGATGGCGTCGACCTCCGCCGCCCGCATCTCCCGGGGAGGCTCGCCCCCCAGAAATCCGATGACGCCCTGGATCCCCTTGATGAAGGACCACACGGGCTCGTTGCGCTTCTTCCCGTCGTCCTCGTAGACGGCGGCCTGGATGAAGAGATAGCCCGGGAAGAGCTTCTTCACCACGGTCGTCTTCTTGCCCATCTTCACCGACGTCACGCGTTCCGTCGGCATCAAGACCTCGCCGATGGACGCGTCGAGCCCCAGCTCCTTGGACTTCGCCTCGAGCAGCCTCTGGACCTTCTGCTCCTGCCCGGTCAGCGTCTGAAGAACAAACCACCCCAGTCTCATGTTGGACTCCACATTCTCGGGTTTACCAAACTCAGGCGCCCAGGCCGACCAGCAGCTTGAGGAACAACGTCAGCACCTGGTCGCAGACGAAGACGAAGAGGCTCAGCAGCAGAATCACGGCGCCCACCACCCACGTGGAGTCGACCAGCTCCTTGCCCTTCGGCCAGGCGATCTTGTCGAATTCGGACCGGCAGTCCCGAAGGAACTCGCCCAGGCCCCTTGCCCCCTCCGCGATCTTGCTCATCTCTTGTCTCTCCCTCGTCTCGGCGCCGTGCGCCAGTTGACCGTCGTGGCCGCGCCGTTCCAGGCGCCGCTCGAAGTGGCACGTCGGGCAGGACTCGAACCTGCAACTTGCGGTTTTGGAGACCGCCGCTCTACCAATTGAACTACCGACGTATCGAAAAGCTACTTCGTTTCCTTGTGAACCGTGCGCTTGCGATCGTTCGGACAGTATTTCTTGATCTCAAGGCGCGACGACATCGTCCGCTTGTTGCGGGTCGTCGTGTAATTGCGGCGCTTGCACTCGGTGCATTCCAATATCGCGAGGTCTCTGGGCATGGCGGTTAAACTCCACTGCTGGTCAAAAGGACGTTAATGTTATCACAGCCGATGGAACCTGCGCAAGGGGAAAATAGCGAAAGATCCACATCCCCTTGCGGAGGCTCATCGACGGCGCGGGGCGGCTCCGCCGGAACCGCCCCCGCCACGCCCGCTCGACGGGCTGCGGCGGAACCCGCGTTCCTCGCAGACCCGCCGCGTGGCACTCCGAACTACTTGATGATCTTCGCCACCGTGCCGGCGCCGACCGTGCGGCCGCCTTCGCGAATCGCAAAGCGCATCTTCTCTTCCAAGGCGACGGGAGCGATCAGCTTCACCGTCATCTTGATGTTGTCGCCCGGCATGACCATCTCGACGCCCTCAGGCAGCGTGATGTCGCCGGTGACGTCCGTCGTGCGGATGTAGAACTGCGGACGG
>JAAZAI010000204.1 GCA_012514445.1 Lentisphaerota bacterium | reverse complement strand
TCTCTCTCATACGTTTTTCATACGCCTCAGCACCTTGATCCACGTACGCCTGTCCATACCTGACGCCCCGATAGATCAGGTGAGCCATCCGGCGGGCGGTGGCCTTGACAGCGGTCTTCCTGTCGGCTCGTCGGGCAACGCCGCGGAAATAGGCGCCCAGCTCTGAGTTTGAGCGGTAGAGAGTGGATGCGGCCATGCGCAAGGCCTGTCCCGCCCTGGAGGTGTTCTTTAAACGCCTTTTCTGGCGCACGTTCTTGCCCGCGCTTTTGCCCAGCCTTGGCGCGAGCCCGATATAGGCGGCAAAGTGTCTTTCTGTAGGGAAGCGGGCAAAGTCGTATCCCAGTTCCGACACGAGTGTGGCCGCCGTGTCGTAACCGACACCTGCGAGATCGGTCATGTTGAAGCCCGTGATCCGCTGGAGGTCAACTTTCTCTTCCGCATTCCGGCTGTCCTTTCCGGTCCGCTTATCCTCCGGCGGGACCGGAGGCTGCGGGTTGCCGGAAGCGGCAGCCAGAGCCTTGAACATCGCGCTTGCCTGCTGTTCGTATTCGCTTATGCGCTCGTCGATGAACCGCAACGTCAGGTACGCCTGCTTGAGATTGAACACATGCTCGTCACGCCAGTTGCCGGTCAGATACTCGGCTATTCTCGCTTCACTCTTCTTGCAGCGGCGATCACGGAAGCCGGCGAGCTTGAGCGGGTCGCGCTCGCCGGCAACGATGGCGCTGATGATGTCCATCCCGGTCTTGCCGTCGATATCCGAAACCGCGTGATGCACGCGTATGTTCATCTGGTCGAGACTCTTTTGCATCTGTTGCAGGCACTGCGTGCGCATCTTCGTGAGGCTCGCCCGTTCGCGCAGGATCGTGCGGATGGCCGCCACGTTCTCAGGCGGACGAAAGCCGCCTCGAAGCAGTCCGCAGCTGTGCAGCTTCTGGAGCCACTGGCAGTCCTTAACGTCGCTTTTGCGCCCCGGGACCATGCGCACCTCACGCGTGTCCACAAGCACCACTTCGATCCCGTGGGCCTCCAGCACGTCGGCAACCGAAATCCAGTAAACACTGGTGCTTTCCATCGCCGCGGATTCGACCCGCCGAGACTTCAGCCAGTCAAGCATCCTGAACAGTTCCGGCGTTGTCGTGCCGAAATGCTCCACCTCGCGGCTGCCGTCATCGAGCCGGGGGCCGCAGACGTAGTGGTCGGCGTGGCCGGCAATGTCGATCCCCGCAACGTTCCGCCGGATCTCCTCGAATGTTGTCGTCTGTTCCGTCTTGTTCATTTCGCGTCTTCCTTGATGTGGCTTGCACGGCCCGGCGGACAATTCGTATAAGTCTTACCTGGGGGAGAGCTTGCGCCTCACCAAAAATTTCGTGTCAGCCCGGAACCAATCTTGTCTAAGGGGCAGCAGTGCACCAAAGCTCGCAGGGTCATAACTGCCGTGCAGTCCTTTGAGACAGATCATACAAAATCACCCCACAAAGTTACCACCTCATTTTCGCCCGGAGCGCAGCCCCGGGTGGCTGGCTTGTCTATAACTTGGCCGTTTTGTCACACCAAAGCCGTGTTGAAAAGGTAGGGCGGTTTCCCCGAAAGCGCCGCGGACGCCTCGGGGATGCGTCCCTACCTCGCACACCCACGCACTCACATACCCACATACCAAAGTTACCACCATCTTTTTCGCCCGGGGTCCCGGGCGGCGGGCTTGTCAGCGCACAAGGATCATCATGCCAGAGAAGTGCTCGAGCACGAGCTCGTCGCTCTTGACTAAGAGGTGCCAGTGGCCCGCGTACGGATCTTCGCCGTCTTTCTCGAACACCGGCACACCCTCGATTCCGTCCTTCGCGGACGCGAGCACGAAACCGCCTTTGCCTCGGAAGAACTCGCAGAAGTCCGCCGCGTCCTCAAGTACGATCTTCGCGCCCGCGGCGAACGCGAGCCTGCCGTCCACGCGCAGCGTCGTATTGTCCGCGGTGTCGAGATCAGCGCCCGTGAGCCGCCACTTTTCGCCGATCGTCAGGCTGCCGTTCGTCACGGTGGTGAAGCCCTGGAACACGGGCACCTTGAACGGCAGGGCCGACCCGCCGAGGTCGAGCACGGTCCCGGGCCGCGCGGCGAGTTCCGCGAAGCTCGTGCGCGCGATCTTCTCGATTTCGTCGAAACACTCGGCTTGCGTCCGCGCGTCGCGCGTGAAGAGGTGCCCGTCGCCGCCGACGACCCCCCGCACGCTTGCCTCGTTCTGTGCCTTCAGATAGTTCGCCGAGTTGAACGCGGTGTTGGAAGCCAGGCCGCACCCGTTCGGATCGTAGGCGAAGCCCATGTAGTTCGCCCACGTGTCGTAGTCATGCTCCTCCCGAAGCGTGCCGTCCCCCCACCAGTACAGGAGGGCTGGCGGCAGCCGCCGCCGCCGTAGCCCGAATTGTAAAGACGCAGGTCGAACTTGTGCGGGCCCGGCGTGATCGCCACGGTGTTCGTCCACAGGAAGTACCAGTTATTGGAAAGGTTTTCGAGCACCTTCTCGTCGTCGATGTACAGCTTGCCGCCGCCCGCGAGCGCGAGCGCGAAGCTCCAGTTCCCCGCCGTTTCCGTGCGGTTCCAGATGTAACCCTGATATCGCACGAACATGAGCTTCGTCCACGGAGAACCGTATTGGTACGCCATGTGGGGCGAATCCCGCACGCCGTTCGTCACGGCCGCGGTGCCGTACGTGTAGTACGCGGCTTTGTCCGCCGTCCAGACCGTTGTGTTTGTGCCGTAATCCATGATGCCCTCCCAGAGTCCGGGCGCGGACGAGTGCATGGCCGCGACGGCGGCGTCGGGCGGGG
>JAAZAI010000203.1 GCA_012514445.1 Lentisphaerota bacterium | reverse complement strand
CGCCCAGGTGCGCCCCGCCTTGACCACGGTCCGGCAGGACCCCCTTGGCGTGGGACGGCGGGCCGCCAGCCTGATGATGATGCGCATCGCGCAGCATTTCCAAGACGATCTCGCGGTCGCGCCGGAGCCCGATCCCACCATCCGAGAGCTGCGAGACTGGGCCGGGGAGGAAACGGAGACCGGCACGAACGCCGCCTCGCCCCAGACGATTCTGCTGCCCACGGCCCTCGTCCTGAGGCAGTCCGTCGGTTCCGCGCCGGACGCCGCCCCCCCAACGCGTGACGAAACCCGCCGCCGCAACCTCAACGAAAAACAACGCGCCCAAGCCAAAAAAATGAAAGGAGCCTCCATGAACACCCTCCGGATACGCATCGCGTCCCTGGCTTTCGCCGCCCTGCTCGCCCAGGCGGCGCAGGCCGCCGCCCCGGCCATCGTCGCCTCCGCCGCCAGCGGCGTCGGCACCAAGTCCGCCACCTTCAACGGCACCCTGACCGCCGGAGGCAGCGCCACGATCTCCATCCACTGGGGCACCTCGCCGAGCGATCTGTGGTGCTCCGCAAATCTGGGCTCGCTGCCGGAAGGCGCGGTCGCCCAAGCCGTCTACAGCCTGCTCTCCGGCACGACCTACCACTACCGCCTCAGAGCCGAGAACCCCGATGGCGTGGCATGGTCCGATGTGCTGTCCTTCACCACGGCGTCGATCGCCGCCAACCCGCGCTACGGCGGCGGCTCGTATGACGGCTACGCGAGCGCCTCGGCCGTCGTGGACATCCCGCCTTCGGCATCGATCATCGTCGTCCGCTGATTTCTCTCCAACCGAGGAGCCCCATCATGAAAATCCAGACACCATCCCCAAAGCGCCTCTTCTTCGCCGGCGCGTTCGCCGGTCTCATGCTCGCCACGGCATCGGCGAACAACCTCCAGGTCGGCAACGTCCGGCTCATGAACCACGACGCCTTCGCCAAGACGATCGACGTCGTGTTCAACCTCCAGTGGGACAACGCCTGGCGCGGCACCTACGACGGCGTCGAGAGCTGGGACGCCGCCTGGGTCTTCGTCAAGTTCAAGGCGCCCGGCGCCACCGAATGGGCGCACGCCTGGATCGATCCCAACTCCGCGGCCAACAGCGCCGCGGCGGGCACGGTCGACATCGGCACCACCGCGGTTGCCGGCACGCCGCGCGGCATGGGCGCTTTCGTCTACAGCGCAGCCGCGCGGGCCGGCGGCGTGGTCTACCCCAACACCCGGCTGAGATGGAACTATGGCGCCCAGGGGCTCGACTTCAACGGCGGCGGCGACATCGAAGTCTCCGTCCACGCCCTCGAAATGGTCTTCGTGGCCGACGGCGCCTTCTGGGCCGGCAACACGAACGGCGTCCTCAACAACAGCTTCCGCGACGCCGCGGACCCACGCTCCCCGTCCGCATCGCCTCCGAAGACGCGCTGACGCTCTACTACGGCACGAACACGCCGACGACGTCCTACGCCATCCCCGCCGGATCCCCAAGGGGACTCGGGGATTCTACTGCATGAAGCACATGGTCACGCAGGGACAGTACGTCGAGTTCCTCAACATGCAGACGCGCGCCCGCCAGGCCCAGCTCTGCTCCGCCGTCACCCAAGGCCGGTACATGAACGACGACGACTCAAGGACAACTTCGGCGAACTGGAACACCGTCCACGTCGCCGACGCGACGGCAGACCCCCTGCCGCGCGTCTACGAAACTCCGACGCCCAACCTGCTCTGCAACTGGATCGGCTGGGACGACGCCATCCGCTATTCCTCATGGGCCGGCCTGCGG
>JAAZAI010000202.1 GCA_012514445.1 Lentisphaerota bacterium | reverse complement strand
GGCGAAGCCAACCCGCGCAAGACAAGCCCTTCGACAGGCCGGTGCAGTAGAGACTGCGCTCACTGGCGTGCTTAGGACAAGCCCGCATCCGCACCAACTCGCGACACCCCAGAAACTGACCGGGTACGGGCAGGGTAATAGCCTGCGCCCAAGGGCCTGGGCGCAGGGAGAGTGTAAAAGCTTCGCGAGCATGCTCCGCAGGTTTTACCCTCTTCTTGCTGGCAGTTCCCTGCCAGCAAGCTCTTGCCCGAAAACCGCCAGCAGCGCGATGCAGGCGGTGTCAGTCCGCAGCGTGCGCTCGCCCAGGCCGAAGGTCTCGAAGCCGCAGGCCGCGAACATCCGCAGCTCGTAGTCCGACCAGCCGCCTTCCGGCCCCACGGCCAGCAGCCGGGGACCCGCCGCGCCGTCCGCCGGTTCGCGCCGTCCGCCGGGATGCGCCACCCACTTGAAGCCGGCCGCGTAGCCCGGCGCCAGCTCGTCCTCGACGAGCGGCTTGAGGCGTCGGGCGAGGCGGATGCGCGGCAAACGCGTGTCGCCCGCCTGGGCCAGCCCCTCGAGCAGGAGCGGACGGTATTCGGCGGGGTCGAGAAGATGCGAACCCCAGTAGCTGCGATCCACCTTCTCCGCTTGGGCGATGTAAAGACGCCGCACGCCGATCGCCGCGAGTTGTGGCCAGAGGCGGCGCAGGCATTTCGGCCGGGGCAGCGCCAGCAGCAGATCGACGGTCGGCTCCGGCAGCGGAGACTGCTCGCGCACGAGCCTCAGCGCGCAGGCCTCCGCGTCGATCGACGCCACCTCGGCCTCGTAGCGCGGCCCGTCGACCACGCCCGCGCGGAGCCGTTCGCCCGGTTTCGCGCACAGCACGTCCCGGATGTGCGCGAAGCGTTCGTCGCGCAACGTCGCGACGCCGTCGCAGACCTCCCCGGGCTCGAGCAGGATGCGGTTCAATTCGCGCCTTCCAGCCAGTCGGTGTCTACGACGCCTTCGAAGACCTTCCGCGCCGGACCGGTCAGCGTCATCGCGCAGCACAGCCCTCCGTCGCCCGGCTCGCCGTCCACGAGGAGCACGTCGCCCGAGCTGACGTGGATCGACACCGGCAGCTTCACGCCGCGGCGCTCGGCCAGCGCGATCCCGGCGGCCAGCGCGCCCGTTCCGCAGGCGCCGCTTTCGGCCTCGACGCCGCGCTCGTAGGTGCGCATCCGGGCGCCGCCGGAAGGGAGCGCCTCCACGAAGTCGGCGTTCGTCCCCGCCGGCGAAAACGCCGACGCGTTGCGGATCGCGCGCCCGTCGCCGACCACGTCGACCGCCGCCACGTCGGGGACGAACACCACGGCGTGGGGCACGCCGGTGTCCACCTTGAAGCACTCCGCCTTCCGCCCGCCGGGCAGGTCC
Organism: Lentisphaerota bacterium; assembly: GCA_012514445.1. GTDB lineage: Bacteria > Verrucomicrobiota > Kiritimatiellia > RFP12 > UBA3636 > JAAZAI01. The sequence goes on along the minus strand of JAAZAI010000202.1, from coordinate 365 downwards.
ACCTCGACGATGGCCGCCCGCCCGCAGGGCTTGGTGGCGTGGATGCGGACGATGCCGCGCCCGCGCGAGGCCTCGAGGATCTCGGCCGTGATGGCGCCGGCGTCCGTGAGGATGCGCTGGCACCGCCCGCCGACGCCGAGCTCGAACGCGAAGAGCGCGACGCAGCGCGACGCGTTGCCGCACATCGCCGCGCGCGAGCCGTCGGGATTCAGGAAGACCATTTTGTAGTCGAAGTCGGTGACGGCGTCGGCGAGGCGCAGCGCGAGCACGCCTTCGCATCCTACGCCGAAGCGCCGGGCCGCGAGCCGCGCCACCAGCGCCGCGTCCTGGTCGGGGAAGGCGCCGGCGCGGTCGTCCAGAATCAG
>JAAZAI010000201.1 GCA_012514445.1 Lentisphaerota bacterium | reverse complement strand
GCCGCAGCACGATCTGGCTGTGGGACCACGCCATGTCGAAGGCGCGGTCCACGAAATGCCGGTCGTGGTACTGGCCCGCCAGTTCGAGAGCCTGCTCGCGCGTGGCGGCCGCGCCGGTGACGAGGTGAAACTGAACCGGCGCGTCGTCGGAGACCGTGAACGCGCAGCGGATCGCCACGACGGGGTCGAGGACGCAGCCCGCGGTGTTGGAGAGCGGACGCGATTCGCCGGCGGGCTGGTCGAGGGCCTCGGGGCGGGCCGGCGTGCGGCCGCGCCCGAGGAAGCGGGCGCGATCCGTCTCGAAGGAGAGGTCGCCGTGGCGCCCGAAGGGGACGAGGGCATGGAACATCCACGCCTCCGCCTCGTCCTCCGCGCGGCGGCGCCGGGTGCAGAGGATGGCGTTCTGCGCCTGCACGATCTCGGTCTGCACGAACAGTCCGCTGAACGCCTGGTGCGCCAGGTCCGCCGCGAGCGGCGCCAGCACGACTTCGGCGTACGAGGTGAACTCGATCTTGCGGTCGCGGCGGGAATGGTTCGTCAGGGTTACGCGGCGGATCTCCACGTCGTTCTCCGGCGAGACGCAGATCTCGGTCTTCGTCTCCAGATCGTCGTCGCGGCGCCGGAATTCGGCGCGGCCCTGGGTGAAAACGGCCTCCTGGAACTCCGGTTTGCGCTTCACCGGATGGTGGGCGATCGACCAGCAGACGTTGGCGTCGACGTCGCGCACGTAGCCGAAGGCGCCCCAGGCGTCGCGCGTGGCGTCCTCGCGCCAGCGGGTGAGCATCAGGTCGTGCCAGCGGCTGTAGCCGCCGCCGACGTGGGTGACCATGACGTGGTAGTCGCCGTTGGAGAGCAGATGCACCTCGGGGATCGGGAGGTCCGGGTCGGTGAAGACGCGCATCGCGGCGCCGGCGTCCTCCTGGGACTTCTCCGTGCCGGACGAGGCCTCGTGGACGTGCGGCCGGATGGCCGGCGTGACCTGCGGCACCCGCTCCTGCAGCAGCACCTCGGTGGCGCGCACGGCGGGGTCGGACATGAAGCGGCGCACGATCGGCGCGTCGCAGAGGAAGTGCGAGAGCGCGAGCAGCCCCATGCCCTGGTGGTGGGCCATGTAGGTGCGCACGACGGCGCGGTCCTTGCCGCGCGGCACGCGGGCGGGCGTGTAGTCGATCGCCTCGACGAGGCCGTAGCGGCCGAGGGCCTCCTCGTGGCGGACGAGGCGTTCGAGGTTCTCGCAGGCCGCCTCGGGCATGAAGGGCAGCGCCATGAGCGTGGCGTAGGGCGCCACGACGAGATCTTCCGAGAGGCCGCGCTTGAGGCCCAGTCCCGGCACGCCGAAGGCCCGGTACTGATAGGTGTGATGCGCGTCGGTGGCGTTGTAGCACGACTCGGAGATGCCCCACGGGACGCGGCGCTGCCGGGCGTACTTCATCTGGCGGCGGATCATCGCGCGCGAAGTCTGCCAGAGCAGCGTGTCCGGGTACTCCGCCATGAACAGCGGCGGCATGAGGTATTCGAACATCGAGCCGCTCCAGGAGAGCAGCGTCGCCTCGGCGCCCTGGCCGGTGAGCAGACGCCCCAGCGCGAACCAGTGGTCCGGCGGCGCCTGTTCGCTCGCGACGAGCAGGAAGCTGGCGATGCGGGATTCCGAGGCCAGCAGGTCGTAGCAGCCGGGATCCTGGCGGCGCGACGGCACGTCGAAGCCGATGCTGAGCAATTCGCGCGACGTGTTGTAGAGGAAGCGGAAGTCCATCTGCGCCTGCATGTCGTGGCAGCGTTCGGACAGCGCCTCGAGCCGATGCACGAGGTCCGCGGTCTTCTCGGCCGCCGCACCCGCGCCGTCGCGCGCGGCGCTTCGCAGGGAGGTTCCGAGAGCATCGCCCCCGACGGCGTCGAGGTGGCGGAGATGGTCGTGGCATTGCTCTTGCAACGCGTTCGCCCATTCGCGGATCGCGGTGTCGGTCTCGTCAGCAGCCTGCCGCACCCTCGCCGCCGACACGGCCAGTTGCCCGAGCCGCTCCCGGATCCCCGCTGCGTCGGCGGGTGCGCCGACGAGCAGCAGCTTCGCCTCCTGCAAGGCCTCGAGCACCCCGGCGGGCGCCCCGCGCCCCGCCATCTGGGCGATCACGGCGAGGGTGTCCTGGAGACCCGGCCACAACTGCGGGGGCAGCACGGGCGCCTCGCAGACTTCGCGCAGCCCGGCGCGCAGCGCCACGAGGCAGGCGGCGAGATTGCCGCTGTCCACGCTGGAGATGTAGAGCGGCTCCAGCGGCTTGAGCGCGCGCGTGTCGTACCAGTTGTAGAACTGGCCGCGGTAGCGCTCGAGCTTGTCCATCGCGTCGAGCGTCTTCTCCGTGC
>JAAZAI010000200.1 GCA_012514445.1 Lentisphaerota bacterium | reverse complement strand
GCTGAGGCCCCGGCGTTACTTCTACTGCATCGGCACGAAGCGCACGGGCATGTCGTGCTCGAGGGTGGATTCGAAGCCGCGCTGCCGGATGAACACGAGCCGCTGGGATTCCACGTCGGGCCCGCAGGGCAGGATCATGCGCCCGCCGTCGGCGAGCTGGTCGAGAAGCCGGGGCGGCACTTCTCGAGGTGCGCAGGTGACGAGGATCGCATCGAACGGAGCCGCCTCGCGCCAGCCCTCGCAACCGCCTGCGCAGCGGACCTGGACATCGCCGAAGCCCTCCCGCTCCAGCGCCCCGCGAGCGTGTTCTGCGAGTTCCGGCACGATCTCCTGCGTCCAGACGCGCGCGCCGAGCGCCGCCAGCACGGCGGCCTGGTAACCCGACCCCGTGCCGATCTCCAGTACGCGGTCGCCCGGCCGGATGGCGAGCCGATGCGTCATGTAAGCGACGATGAACGGCTGCGAAATCGTCGCGTCGTGCCCGATGGCGCAGGGGAAGTCCCCGTAGGCGATCTCCGGCTCTGGAGCACCTCCCGGGAAGAACGCATGACGGCGAACCCGCCCCATCGCGGCGAGCACCGCCGGATCGAGCAATCCGCAGGCGCGGATTTTAGCGACCATGGCCTCGCGGGCCTCCGCCATCCCGCAGGGCTCATCAGACGGCTCCGATCCCATTGATCCTCCTTCAGCACTTGACGAATACGGATCGATTCTAGCACAAGGATCGCGCGACGTGAAGGGGGGGGGGTAATCGGTCACTCCTCACTGTAATCGGGCGGTCGCCGAGCGTGTTCTCTACCTTCGCGGGGCATTCGGCTTAACCCCGGCGACCGATTACATGCAGCTCAGTAGTTCAGGACCATCTCCATGACGGCCCGCTCCCATTCGACGAGGTTCTCCGGGCGGTTTCGGCAGGTGCTGATGTCCTTGAGCGTGATGTCGCAGGCGCAACGGCAGGTCAGCGAGCCGTCGAAGTCCATCTGGGGCCAGGGGATCTCGTCGATGAGCACGACGGGGCGGATCATGCGCAGGTCGTTGCAGGCGCGATGCAAGGCGCGGCGCTCGTCGTTGCGCGGAGCGGCGGCCGCCGCGGCGTACTCGCGGGCGAGGCCTCGGAGTATGGCGATGTCGTTTTTCATACAGCGATTCTACCGCATGACGACGCGTGTCGGCTTGCCCGAAGCTGGCATTTTCTTCCTCTCGGTTGTCATGGGAGCGAGTCACGCGCCATTTGACCCCGGAGCCGCGTTTTGGTAGATTTGGCATGCGTTGAAGCGGCGCACCCCGCGCGGCGATTCGTCTTGGCTCTTTTCACGGCTCCGGAACTTCCCACCATGCTCTATTCCAGCACACGCGGCGGCATGCAGCCGCTACCCTTCAAGTCAACCGTCATGGCGGGGCTCGCCCGCGACGGCGGCCTCTTCCTGCCCGAGCGCTTCCCCGACGTCTCGGATCGTCTCGCCGCGTGGTCGGACCTCGGGTACGCGGACCTCGCCTTCGAAGTCATGCGCCTCTTCGCCGACGACATCTCCGAGCGCGATCTGCGCGACATCGTCGCGCGCAGCTACGCCGCGTTCAGCCACCCCGAAGTCGCGCCCGTCCGGCAGATCGGCCCCGTCCACGTCCTCGAACTCTTCCACGGGCCCACCCTCGCCTTCAAGGACGTCGCGCTCCAGTTCCTCGGCAACCTCTTCGAGCACATCCTGGCCGAGACCGGCGGCGAGCTCAACATCGTCGCCGCCACCTCCGGCGACACCGGCTCCGCGGCGATCCACGGCGTGCGGGGGCGACAGGGCGTGCGCATCTTCGTCATGCATCCCGCCGGTCGTGTCAGCCCGGTGCAAGAACTGCAGATGACGTCGGTGACGGACGCCAACGTCTACAACATCGCGCTGCAAGGGACGTTCGACGACGCGCAGGCGATCGTCAAGACGCTTTTCGGCGACCTGGCCTTCCGCGACCGCCACCATCTCGGCGCCGTCAACTCCATCAACTGGGCGCGCGTGTTGGCGCAGATCGTCTACTACTTCCACGCCGGCCTCCAGGTCATGAAGCGGACCGGCGCGGACCGGGTGTCCTTCGCCGTCCCCACCGGCAACTTCGGCGACATCTTCGCCGGCTACGCCGCGGCGCTCATGGGCCTGCCCGTGGCGGCGCTCGTGCTCGCGACCAACGAGAACGACATCCTCAACCGCTTTTTCAACACCGGCGTCTACCGCCAAGGCGGCGTCGTGCCCACGCTCAGCCCCTCGATGGACATCCAGGTGTCCTCCAATTTCGAGCGCTGGCTCTACCTCCACCTCGGCCGCGACGCTGCCGCGCTGCGCGCGCAGATGGAAGTCTTCGCCCGGACGGGCGAGATGACCGTCGCACCCGCTTCCGGGGAGGCGGCGATGGACCGCTGGATCCGCGCCGGCCGCGCCGACACGGCGGCGACGCTCGCGACGATCCGCGAATTCCACGAGCGCCACGGCTATCTGCTCGACCCACACAGCGCCGTCGGCGTCGCCGTGGCGCTGCGCCAGCTCGACCCCGAGGTGCCGATGGTCTGCCTGGCGACGGCGCATCCCGCGAAGTTCCCGGACGCCATCGCGCAGGCCATCGGCAGCGCCGAGCTGGCGACGGCGCCCGCCATCGAAGCCCTCAAAGGCCTCCCCACACGCAAGACGACGCTGCCAAACGATCCGGCGGCCGTGGCGGCATTCATCGAGACGGCCATTCAAAACTCCCGAGCCGCGAGCCACTCATAACTCTCCACCGGTTGTCAAGGCACTTGGTTTTGTGGCATAATGCGGACGGAGATTTGAGATGAATTTCGCCCGACCTGAATTGCTACTTTTGCTCTGGCTGCTGCCGCTTCCCTGCCTGGCGATCCTCTGGGCGCGGAAGCGCCGTCGCCAGCGCGCCTCGCGCCTCGTCCACCCCAACGTCCTCCGGGATTCCGCGAAGGAGGCGTCCGAGACTCCGTTCCACCTCCAGCTCGGCCTCTGCGCCGCCGCGCTGCTGCTGCTCGTCATCGCCGCGGCTGGCCCGCGCTGGGGGCTGCGCGACGAAATCGTCCTGGGCAGCGGGCGCAACGTGCTCATCCTCCTCGACGTCTCGCGCTCCATGCTCGCGACCGACGTCCGCCCGAATCGCCTCGAACGCGCCAAGGCCGATCTCACGGACCTGATCGCGGAGCTCGAGGGCGATCGCGCCGGCATCATGGCCTTCCGCGGCGGGGCCGTTCTCCTCTGCCCCTTCACCACCGATCTGGCGTTCCTCAACCAGACGCTCGCCGGCGTCGGCATCGACTCCGCGCCGCACGGCGAGACGGACATCGGCGCGGCGATCGACACCGCGCTCGAGGCCTTCCGCGAACTCGGCTCCGACCACAACGCGATCATCCTCGTCTCCGATGGCGAAGACCTCACCGGACAGGCCGCCGCCAAGGCCGCGAAGGCCGGAGAACGCGGCATCCCCGTCTTCTGCGTCGGCATCGGCGGCACTCAGGGCGCGACGATCCCCGCCACCGACAGCGCCACGATGAAGTACCGCGGCGAAGACGTCGTGACGCGACTCGACAACGCCACGCTCATGGCCATCGCCACAGCCTCGAAGGGCGCCTACATCCCGCTCGCGACGGCCGCCACCGGTCGCAACACGCTCGGCGGCGTCTACAACCGCCACGTCCGCCAGATCGTCGCCCAGGAAATGCAGGAGATGCGCGAATCGCGCCTCGTCGAGCGCTTCCAGCTCTTCCTCGTGCCGGGCGTCGTCCTCCTGCTCGCCGCCGCCGCGCTCTCCGGCGGCCGTCCCTCCGGCCGCCGCGCTCCCGCCAAGGCGGCCGCCGCGCTGCTGTTTCTGGCCGCCGTCTCCTCCGCGCCTGGGCAGACGAACGTCGTCGTCTCGGCCCCCGCGCAGGCCGTCCCTTCCACCACCGCCGCGACGGCGCACGACACCGCGCGCAAAGCGCAGCGCGCCTGGCGCAAGGGCGACTACGCCGGGGCCGCGGAAGCGTACCGGCAGGCGATCGCGCTGGGGCATCCCGATCCCGAGCTGGCGCAGAGCATGCGCTTCAATGCCGCCCTCGCCTTCCTCAAGGCGGGCAACGCGGGCCAGGCCGCCGAGCTCTTCCGCCAGGCGGCCGACGCCGGCAACGCCCAAGGCGCCGATGCCTCGGAAGGCCTCGGGGTGGCCTTGTTCCGCGCGGCGGAAGCGCTTGCCGCCCTTGAACCGGAGCCCGATCCCGCCGTCGCCGTTCCCGGCGCCCCCCCCGCACCGAAGCGGAGCGTGGCGAGCGAGCAGCTCAAGCTCTTCGAAGACGCCGCCGCCGCCTTCCAGGAGGCGCTGCGTGGACTGCCCGACAGCGAACAGCGCCGCGGCAACCTCCAGGCGGCCGTCGCGCGGATGCCCGAATTGCGCGCGAAAGCGCGCACCGACGCCATCCTCGCGAAATACGGCGAGACGCCGCCCGAGCAGCTCGTGCCCAAGATGCTCGCGATGCAGCGCGCTTCGTTCGCCGAAGCCGCGCGCGCCTTCACCAATGCATCGCCCAGCCGCATCGCCCAGCTCGAACAGGCGGCGATCCGCCAGCAGGAGGTGGCCGACCTCTGGATGCCGCTGCATGGCAAGATGGCCGAAGCCGTGAAG
>JAAZAI010000199.1 GCA_012514445.1 Lentisphaerota bacterium | reverse complement strand
CAGATACCCAATATTTAGGCAAGTCAACATGCTCACGCATCACGGCTCCGCGCTCTCCGCGTCTCCGCGATGTAATCGGCAGTTCCCTCGACATCATGTACCTCGGACGCTACTACGATCCATCCTATCATGAGCGGCGGTACGAGGTGTGGGCGAGCCTGAAATGCACCGGCCCGTTTTTCGATCCGGACAGCGCCGCCGACGTGAGCGATATCTCCTGCGACCAGGTGTTTCTCGTCGACAAGGGAATGCCGGATGAAAAAAAGGAGGTGCTGTGAATAGTTACCGAGAGGCGTTGGCGATATTTGAAAAGCGCCGGGATCTTCTGGATGATCGTGTTCAGAGCGGCATTCGTCAGCATCGGCAGGGACTGGCCGAGTTCTCCTTCGTCGACAAGGGCGGCAATCCAGTCCAGCATGTGCATGTGTCCGATTCCGACGATGAAGAGGTGCAGGCGGAACTACTGCGCCATATCTATTCGATCTGGTTCAGTCATCCTGCAATGGAGGCGATCCTCTACTGGAACGTTGTGGACGGCTTTGCCGCCTACGCTCCGCAGTGGGATATGACGGCGGGCGAGAATGTATATCGGAGTGGGTTCATCCGCTACGATTCCACAGAAAAACCGATGTATCGAATGCTCTGCAATCTTTTCGGAAAGGAGTGGCGAACCAATCTGGAGGTGGATTCCGGCGAGCGATCCACCGCCGCGTTCCGTGGATTCTACGGCAACTATCAGCTTGAAATCACCGCAAACGGCAAGACCTTCGGGCAAGAGATTCACCTCACGAAAAATCATCCCGCCGACTGGGTGATTCGCATTCCGGGAGCGTGAGATTACGGATTCAACTGAATAGGAGGAAAACGTGCCGATTGAATTTCCGAGCGAGTGGAAGACGGATGCCTGGCATGGCGGATTGCGCCATCGGTTCGAGCTGGACGGGCACGACGCCTGGTTCATCGAGCCCGAGACGCCGGCGGGGGATGGTCGCTGGAGCTGGTGCATGGTCTGGCCGGAGGCGTTTGTCGAACGCGTCGGCGTGGAGGATCTGCTCAAGCGGGGATTTTATCACGCGCATGTCGACGCATTCGCCACGCGGGCCAATCCCGAGGGGCAGACCGTTCTGCGGAAATTCCATGAGCTGGCCGTCCGCCTGGGACTTGCGCCCCAGGTGAATCTCATCGGCCTGAGCTGGGGCGGCTTCTTCTCCCTGCGGTATGCCTCCGAGAATCCCGACAAAGTCGCCTGCATCTACCTCGACGCGCCGGTGTGCAACATGGTGGACCGCAGCACGCCGGCCGCCGAGGCGCGGTTCCATGGACTGGCCGCCGCCTACGCGATGGACGAGGCGGCGATGACGCGCTCACCCCTGAACCCGATCAACGCCCTGGCCCCCATCGTCGAGGCGCGCATTCCGATTTTCGCGGCGACAGGCGAGGCGGACGTCGAGGTGCCGGTGGCGAACAACATCGACATCGTCGAACGCCGAATCCACGAACTGGGCGGCAGCATCGTCATTCGCCGTCGTCCGGGACGTTCAGACGCAGGCCGGACTCCAGCCAGAATGTCAACTCCGCCGCCTTGACCTCTGGGTCGATTTCGAGCGAATCCGGTATCCACCAGGCGTGAACGGGGACGTCGCCGCGGAGGAAATCCGCCTCGCGCGTCTGCGTCTGGCGCGGGACCGGGTGACGACCGGTGTGCAGCGGCTTTCCGAAATCGCGCTGGATTGCGGCTATGCCGACCTCTCGCACATGGGGCGTGCGTTCAAGAAGGCCTTCGGGCAGAGCCCAGGCGCGATGCGCCGCCACGGCTGATCATTTCCCGCAGGCTGCCGGGAAGATGTCGGCGGCGGCGGCGAGTTCTCGGGCGATGCCGTCGTCGACGTCCGTGGCGGAGTGCGCACACTGCCGCCAGACGTTCCAGGTATACGTCTCGACCTCGAACTGGTCGCAGCCGTTTTCCGCCAGCGCCGCGGCGAACGCGGGATCGCGCAGCGCGTGCGCGGTGGAGCGCAGCGGCGGCTCGCCCGTCTCGTAGAGCGGCACGTGGAAGTGCGTGCGCAGGACGGCGCCGGGCGCGGCCGGCGCGGCCAGCGCCTCCGGCAGGTCGCCGAAGCGCAGGAGCGCGCCGTCGGAGCGCCTCGCGAACGTCTGGTGGAGGTACGTGCCCTCGGCGAAGCGCGCGAGCGCCTGGCGGGCGGCGGGCGTGTCGTCGCATTCGAGCGCGGCGCTGACCTGGCATTTGCCGATGGCGATGCCGGCCTGCGTGAACTGGTTCGCGGACGCGGCGAGGTCTTCGAATTCGACGGCGAGATGGGCCGTGTCGAGGCAGACGCCGAGGTAGGCGGCGAGGTCGTCGCCGGCGCGGGCGCGGACGGCGTCGATGGCGCGGATCGTCTCGGCGGTCGTCTCGGGGTCGCAGCCGGGTTCGGGCTCGATGGCGAGCACGAGTCGCTTGCCAGTGCTGCGGTGGACGGCGCGCATCGCCTGGAGGGCGAGGACGAGGTTGGCGAGGGCCGGTTCGGGGTTTTCGCGGAAGGTCTTGTAGCTCAGGGGCGCAGTGGAGACGCTGCCGCGCGCGACGTCCTCCGGCATGAGCAGGGCGAGGGCGAGGGCGGCGTCGGCGGTGTACTGGACGCGTCGCGCGTCGCTCCAAGTGGGCCGGTAGACCTCTTCTTTCACGGCGGTATCGTGGAACGCGCCGTACGGGAAGGCGTTCATCGTGAACGGGGCGAGGCGGTGCTCGGCGCAGACGGCGCGCAGGCGGCGCCGGGCCTCGGGCGAGGCGACGAACGCGGCGGCGGCGGGCGCACCGAAGCGCAGGCCGATGCCGAAGGGGTGCGCGGCGTCCTCGGGGCGAAGTTGGCGGAAGCGCGCGGCGACTGCAGCGGCGTGGACTTCGAGGTTCCGGGTCTGGTCCTCCAGAGATTCGCCCGGATGGACGTTCATGCAGTAGGCGAGCATGGCCCGGGTTCCCGTGGCGCGGATTAGAACGCGCCCTTGAGCATGATGCGGATGAAGGACTCCTTGGAGAGGTCGATCGACGTGTCGTCCTTGACGTCGGCGGAGAGCTCGCGCTGCAGGAAGACGCCGTATTCGCCGACGATGCGGTAGTCGCCGAACGGGCAGAGGGCGGCGCCAGCGGTGACGAACATGTCGTCGAGCGTCATGTCCTCGGGCGTGCCGGGATCGTCGGCGAGGGCGTAGGTGACGTTGCGCCACTCGAACGTGCCGAAGAGGGAGACGATGTGGCCGGGGAAGAGGGTGATCGCGCTCTTCGGGAGCATGGCCTCGATGCGAAGGACGTCGGCGGGCTGCCAGGCGATGCCGACGTTGGGGATGACGGGGATGTCCCAGCCAGGGCGGAAGGTGCCGCCGAGCTTGAGGCTCAGGTCGGGGTTGACGGCGAAGTAGAAGTTGAGTGTGACGGGGACGCCGAAGGCGGGGTCGGCGACGTCGGAGTAGATGCCGGGCGCGGCGCGGACTTCGGTGGACCAGCCGTTGACGAAGCGCCAGTGCTGGCCGATGTCGAGCGCGGCGTCGACGACGGCGTCGGGGAGGGCGTCCATGTCGGGGTTCTCGATGAAGCCAATGGCGTGGGCGTCGACCCAGGCGTCGAACGAGCCCCAGAGGAACTCGTCGAATCGGAAGAGCCGGAACTCGAGGTCGACCTCGGCCATGTCGGTGGCGCCGTAGGGGCCGAACTCGGTTTCGGAGACGTAGGTGGCGCCGAGGGTGTAGAGGTTGCGCACGTCGGCGTCGAGGTGCTGGGAATAGAGGTCGAGCTCGTAGAATTCGCCATCCTCGGTTTCGCCGGAGACGACGTATTCCTTGCGGGGCGTTTCCGCCGGCTCGTCGTAGCGCGGGGCGCGCGGCGTCTGGTAGGCGGGCTGGCGCGCGGGCCGGGGCTGGCTGTAGGCGGGGCGGGTGCCGACGGGCGCGGGGGCGGGATCCTCCCAGGAGGCTCCGAGGGCGACGGAGGCGATGGAGGCGATGGAGGCGCAGGCGGTGATCAGATCGCGAAGGGTCATGTTTTCGTGGTCCTTTTGTTTTCGATGGCGTCGTGCAAGGGGGGGAGAGGGTTTAGCGCGAACCGTCCTCGCGGATGTTCGCCGGGGTGAAGTCGGTCAGCCAGAAGAGGAAGGAGACTTTGACGTCGTCCTCCTCCTTGGAGCCGTCGCTGAGCGTGTCGTAGCCGGGTTCGACGGAGAGGTAGAGGCGGCAGGCGATGCAGTCCCAGCGCCGCTCGATCCAGGAGCCGATCTCCTCGACCTGCGAGGTTTCGAACTCGTAGCGCTCGTAGGCGTTGACGCTCCAGGCGTTGTTGAAGTGCCAAGTGAGGTTGGCGAGCAGCAGGCTGCTGTCGTCGGCCCGGTAGCGGAACTCGAGGTCGGAGGAGAAGACCTGGTGCCAGGTGGTCAGGCGCACGGCGGCCGTGTCGATTTGCTCTTCGGCGACGAGGTAGCGGCCTTCCAAATCGAAGCGCAGCCAGTTGTTGGGGGTGTAGCGGGAATCGAGGTTGTAGGACTCGATGTTGTCTTCGCCTTCCTCGGGCTCGAGGTTGACGTCGGCGAAGAAGTCCACGTAGACGCGTTCGTGGGTCTTGATGCCGCCGCGGGGCTTGACCTGCCAGCGGTTGCGCAGGCCGAGCCGGACGCTATGCGTCTTGTCGAGTTCGTCCACCTCGTCGAACTGGTAGAGCTGCTCGGGGAGGAGGTTGGGTTCGGGGATGTAGGTGTAGTCCGCGTAGGGTTCGACGACGTGCCGCCAGATGTTGCCGGGGGTGTCCTGCCAGAGGCCGTAGGATTTGAGCGAGACCTCGGTCCCGAGTTCGAAGAGGGAACGCAGGTCGGCGTCTGCCTCGTGGCTTTCGCGGTTGGCGCCGGTCTGCGTGAAGTACTCGACGTCGCCGTATTCGTTGGTGGCGACGGTCTCGACCGTGGAGGCGACGAGGACGCTGTCGAGGGTCTTGGAGTAGTAGGTGGCGCGGTAGCCGGCGCGGGGGATGACGTTGAGGAAGCCGAAGAACTTCAGCGGCAGCGTGGCCTGGCTGTCCGAATCGAAGCGGAAGACGTCGTAGGATTCGGGCAGGGGGTCGTACCGCTCGTCGAACTCCTTGTTGAGGTAGGAGGCCTTGGTGCTGTTTTCGAAGTAGACGCCGGTTTCGCCGATCTCGGTCGAGTTGAGGTTGAACCACGCCTCGGGGAGGCGCTCGACCTGAGTGTAGAAGTCGTTGAGGCGGACGCGGCCGAGCACGCCGGCGCTGTAGCTGTCGCCCAGATGGGTGTAGGCGAGGTAGTTGTCCGGCTGGTTCATCTCGCGGTACTCGTCGCGGAAGAAGTTCTCCATGAACAGATCGTCGCTGACGTAGAGCGCGTTGAGCAGGAGCTGGTCGCGGCCCGAGAGGTTCCAGGCGTGGTTGAGGCGCAGGCGGTAGCGTTCGGGGTCCTCGATGCCGACGGGGGGCTCCTCGTCGTCGGCGTAGTAGGCGGAGAAGTAGCCGGCGGCTTCGTCCCCGAGGCCCCAGCCGAGGCGCTCGCCATAGGCGAAGCCGCGGTCCACGCGGTAGTCGACGCTGGTCTTCGCGTCGAAGTAGGCGCCGATCGCCTTGTCCCGGTAGAGGGGCATCTTGTAGGAGCTGAGCAGATAGGGGCCCCAGGAGCTGCGGTAGCCGGGTTCGAAGCGGAAGCCGTAGTGCGTGTCGAGGTCCTTCCAGTACCAGGGGAAGTAGAAGAAGGGCACGCCGAAGAGGTGGGGCACGGCGCCCCAGGCGGTGACGTCCCGGTCGCCGCGCAGGCGTACGCGGCGCGTGTGGAGCATGTAGTGGAAGGCGTGCGTGTCGTTGGTGCAGGTGGTGAGCGTGGCGTTGCGGATGTCGTACGTCTTGTCGGCGGAGAGGGTGCCCTGGTCGGCGAGGACGCGGAAGGGCTTGGCGTAGATGTCGATCTTGCTGGCCTTGCCGGCCTCGTCCTTGAGGTTGATGTCGAGTTTCTCGCCCTGCCAGACGCTGCCGTCGCGGCCTGCGAGCACGACCTTCCCCGCGGCCTGCGCGTCGCCGGTCTTCTGGTTGTAGCGGATGTGGTCGGAGCGCAGCTCGAGGCCCTTGTACTTGATGGCCACGTTTCCGGAGAAGGTGACCCAGCCGGACTCGAGCTCGTATTCGGCGCGGTCGGCCACGATGTAGGTCTTCTCGTCGCCCTCGCCCAGTCCCTTGGCGAAGGAGGGGTGGCGGCTGGCCGTCTGCGCCGCGGCACCGCCGGAGGCGAGCAGCAGGCAGCAGAGGAGCGCGAGCGCGGCGGCGGCGCGGCGGGGCGTGGCGATGGATTTCACGGTCGGGTGTCTCCCTGGGTTCGGCAGTCGCTACACGTTGAAGAGGAATTCGACGACGTCGCCGTCGGCGACTTCGTAGTCCTTGCCCTCCATCCGCGCGAGGCCGAGCGCCTTGCAGGGCTGCTCGCCGCCGTGGCGGACGTAGTCGTCGAAGGCGATGACCTGGGCGCGGATGAAGCCGCGCTCGAAATCGGTGTGGATGACGCTGGCGGCCTTCGGGGCCTTCCAGCCGCGGCGGAACGTCCAGGCGCGGACCTCCTTCGGGCCGGCGGTCAGGAAGCTGGCGAGTCCGAGCGCGCCGTAGCCGGCGCGCACGATCACGTCGAGGCCGCTCTCGGGGATGCCGTAGGAGGAGAGGAACTCCGCGCGCTCCGCGTCGGGGAGCCCCGCCATGTCCTCCTCGATCTTGGCGCAGATGCGAACGCACGTCTCGCCATGGCGCGCCGCGTAGTCGCGGACGGACCGCGTCGCGTCGTTGTCCGCCGCGGCCTCCGTCTCGCCCACGTTGGCCACGAAGATCGTGGTCTTGTCCGTGAGAAAGCGCAGGTCGCGCAGCGTCGGCTGGATGGCGTCGTCGTCGTGGCCGGGGAAGGTGCGCACGGGGAGCCCCTCCTCGAGGTGCTTCTGGAGGGCGGTGACGGCGTCGAGCTCCTTGCGGACCTCCTTGTCGGAGCGGGCGAGCTTGGCGAGGCGTTCGACGCGCTTCTCGAGGCTCTCCATGTCGGCAAGGACCAGCTCGTTCTCGATGATCGCGATGTCGCGGAGGGGGTCGACGGAGCCTTCGACGTGCACGACGTCGGCGTCCTGGAAGCAGCGCACGACATGGAGCAGCGCGTCGCATTCCCGGATGTTGGCGAGGAACTTGTTGCCGAGCCCCTCGCCCCGGCTGGCGCCTTTGACGAGGCCGGCGATGTCGGTGAATTCGATCGTCGCCTGGATGATCTGCTCGGGCTTGGCGATCGCGGCGAGGCGGGCGAGGCGTTCGTCGGGGACGGGGACCGTGGCCTTGTTGGGCTCGATCGTGCAAAACGGGTAGTTTTCCGACGCGGCGTTCTGCGCACGCGTCAAGGCGTTGAAAAGCGTCGATTTTCCCACGTTGGGAAGGCCCACGATGCCGATGCTGAGTCCCATGCAGTCTCCTGGTAGATTCAAAGCCCGGAATCATACCGCATCCGGGCCGTTTTTGGAAGCGAATTGCGGTTTCTTGTTCGCGAGGGCGACGTAAGAGGTGTCAGTTTTGCGCACTTGACAACCCCGCGCCGATGCTGATAGGCTCGCCGTTCATGGATACAGGCCACCGGAAGAGCTGGGACGACATCCGCCGGGACGCGACGCGCTTCGCGAAGGACTGGCGCCTCGCCTACGACGAGAAGTCGCAGGCGCAGAGCTTCCTCGTCGCGTTCTTCCAGGTCTTCGGCGTCGAAACGCGCCAGGTCGCCACCTTCGAACACCGCACGAAGCTCCTCGACGGCTCCCAGGGCTTCATCGACCTGCTCTGGAAGGGCTGCATCCTCATCGAGATGAAATCGAAGGGCAAGAACCTCGACAAGGCCCTCGAACAGGCCCGCGCCTACGTCGAGACGCTGCCACCCCACGAGATCCCGCGCGCCATCGTCGTCTCCGACTTCCAGAACTTCCACGTCCACGACCTCGTTCGCGGCGGCGAATGCACCCGCTTCAAGCTCGCCGACCTGCGCAAGTACGTCAAGCTCTTCGGCATGTTCCTCGGCCTCGACGCCGAGGCCGTCCACGAGCAGAACCCCGTGAACCGCAAGGCCGCCGAGCGCATGGCCGCGCTCCACGACGCGCTCCAGGCCATCGGCTACGCCGGACACCCGCTCGAGGTCTACCTCGTGCGCCTCCTCTTCTGCCTCTTCGCCGAGGACTCCGAGATCTTCGAACACGGCCAGTTCACGGGCTTCATCCGCGAGCACACCGCCTCCGACGGCTCCGACCTCGCCACGAAACTCGCCGGCTTCTTCGAGGTGCTCGACACGCCGCCCGCCCAGCGCCTCTCCATCCTCGACCCCGTCGTCGCCGCCTTCCCCTACGTCAACGGCGGACTCTTCCACGAACGCCTGCCCGTCGCCGCCTTCTCCCGCGAGATGCGCGAGTCGCTTCTCAAGTGCATGGAGCTCGACTGGTCGGAGATCTCCCCCGCCATCTTCGGCGCCATGTTCCAGGGCGTCATGAATCCCGCCGAGCGCCGCGCCCTCGGTGCCCACTACACCTCCGAGGAGAACATCCTCAAGCTCCTGCGCCCGCTCTTCCTCGACGACCTGCAGGAGGAGCTCGAGGAGACGATCGCGCTGCGCGGCCCCGGTCGCAAGCGCGCGCTCAACGCCTTCCACGACAAGCTCGCCTCCCTCACTTTCTTGGATCCCGCCTGCGGCTGCGGCAACTTCCTCATCATCACCTACCGCGAGCTGCGCCGCCTCGAGCTCCGCCTCCTTCGCGCGCTCCGCGAGGATGACCCGTCGCAAGTTCTCGACGTCGCCCTGCTCCTGCGCATCACCGTCGACCAGTTCGCCGGCATCGAGATCGAGCCCTTCCCCGCGGAGATCTCCCGCGTGTCGCTCTGGCTCGTGGACCACCTCTGCAACCGCGAGGCGTCGCTCGAATTCGGCCAGAACTACGCCCGCATCCCGATCCGCGACACCCCGCGCATCCTCTGCGCCAACGCCCTCGCGACCGACTGGAGGACCCTCGCCCCCGACGCCCCGGAAACGCGCCCCTTCTCCTACATCCTCGGCAACCCGCCGTTCAACGGCGCGCGCACGATGTCGCCCGAACAGAAGGCGGATGTTCTGGCCGTTTTCGACGACACCGTCGGCGTCGGCAACCTCGACTTCGTGACCGCGTGGTACAAGAAGGCGACCGACCTGATCCAGGGCACTTCGACGCGCTGCGCCTTCGTCTCGACGAACTCCATTTCGCAGGGCGAGCAGGTGGCGATCCTGTGGAAGCCGCTGATGGAGCGAAACCACGTCGTGATCGACTTCGCCTACCGCACGTTCAAATGGCGCAACGAAGCGAGCGGCAATGCGGCCGTCCACTGCGTCATCGTCGGATTCTCCTGCAAGAACCAGGCCCTCGTCAAAGACACCGCGTCGAAAAACAAGACCCTCTACGACGAAAGCGGTGCCCCGCACCCCGCGCGCAACATCAACGCCTACCTCGTCGACGCCCCGAACGTGTTCGTCGAAAGCCGTTCGAAGCCGATCTGCGACGTCCCGGACATGGTTTTCGGCAACATGCCCAACGACGCAAAGGGGCTGCTAAGCAACTATTCGACGGAAACGAAAGAAACGCTCTGCGCAAAGTACCCGGAATCGACAGCGGTGTTCAAGCCCCTGCTCGGCGCGGAGGAATTCATCAACAAGAAGGAACGCTGGTGCCTCTGGTTCAAAGGCGTTTCACCGGCGATGATCCGCACGATTCCTGAAATCCGGGAAGCCATCGAAAAGGTGCGGGAATCTCGTGCGACAAGCACCCGCCCAGGTACGCGAAAACTTGCGGCCACGCCTTATTTGTTTGGCGAAATTCGTCAGCCGGAAACGAGCTACATCCTTGTTCCCAGCGTGAGTTCGGAGCGGCGCGAATACGTCCCCATGGGTTTCATGGACAAGAACACCATTTGCACCAACCTTGCGCTGATGATTCCCGACGCCACGCTTTATCATTTTGGCGTGTTGGAATCTCGGATGCACATGGCGTGGATGCGGGCGGTGTGCGGGCGGCTGGAGATGCGCTACCGGTATTCGAAGGACATCGTCTACAACAATTTCATTTGGCCGGAGGCGGACGAGGCGCGGACGGCGGCGGTGACGCAGGCGGCGCAGGCGGTGTTGGACGCGCGGGCGCGCTACGCCGAGAGCACCTTGGCCGACTTGTACGACCCCTTGACGATGCCGCCGGAGCTGTCGAAGGCGCACGCCAGGCTCGACGCCCTGGTCGACAAGCTCTACGGCCGCGTTTTCGCCACCGACGCCGACCGCGTCGCGCATCTCTTCGCGCTCTACGCGGCCACCGTGAAGATTATGTGAGTGTGTGGGTGTGGGAATCTTTGTCGCAAACTTTGTCGCGAGATAGAATGAGAAGGCATTGATCAAAAAGAAGACCGATCTCCTCT